>CAYOOS010000093.1:0-11737 GCA_964405585.1 uncultured Acidobacteriaceae bacterium
AATCGGCGTATTAATCCCTGTTTTCGCGTAGGGTATATATGTGCGGGTACGGCTGTGGAAAAAAGGAATATCTTATCTGTTATCAATGTCCACGAATCCCTTGGGGGGCAACCAAAAGCCCGTATGCAGCTTGCGGTCGAGTCGATCATTTCCTCGCCGAGAATGTTGTTGAGCCTTCGCGCCATCTGCTATCGTGGCCAATATGCCAGCGATCGCACATCTGGAATGCTCGCGCTGCAAAGCAACCGCCTCCGCCGATATCCCGCAAACTCTGTGCCCCCGCTGCAAAGGCGCGTTCTACGTTCGTTACGATCTGGGCCCGCTTCGTGGCCTGGCCGCGCGCGACGACATCGCGCGCCAAGCCTCCGCCTCGCCGTGGTCCGGCATGTGGCGCTATCGCTCGGTGCTCCCGGCAGTCGAACCGCTCACTCTGGGCGAGGGCTGGACGCCCATGCTGCACAGCCGCCGCCATCCCGGCGCGTTCCTCAAAGAAGAAGGCGCCAATCCTACCGGCACATTCAAGGCGCGGGGCCTGGCGCTCGCGGTCACCATGGCACGTCATTACGGCTTGCGCAAGCTCGCCGTGCCGTCCGCCGGAAATGCCGCGGGCGCGCTCGCCGCCTACGCTGCCGCGGCTGGAATCGAAGCCCACATTTTCATGCCGCGCGACGTGCCCTACGCCAATTACGTCGAGGCCGTAGCCTACGGCGCAAGCGTAACACTGGTCAACGGACTTATTTCGGATTGCGGCCGCATCGTCGCCGAACGCAAAGAAGCCGAGGGATGGTTTGACGTCTCCACGCTCAAGGAGCCTTTCCGCGTGGAAGGCAAGAAGACCATGGGCTACGAACTCGTCGAGCAACTAGGTTGGGAATATCCTGACGCCGTCTTTTATCCCACCGGCGGCGGCGTGGGCCTGATCGGAATGTGGAAGGCCTTCGCCGAACTCGAAGAGCTCGGCTGGGTGCGTCCCGGCAAACGTCCGCGCATGATTGCCGCGCAGTCGGCAGGCTGCGCCCCGGTGGTTCGCGCGTTTGAAAGCGGAGCCAGCGCCAGCGAATTGTGGGAAAACGCCGGCACTTTCGCCGCCGGCCTTCGCGTTCCCAAACCTTACGGCGATTCCATCATGCTCGAAATTCTTCGCGACTCCGGCGGCGCAGCGGTGGCCGCGCCCGACGACCAGATCCTCGCTTCGCTGAAAGACTGGGCGCGCCACGAAGGCATTTTCCTCTCGCCCGAGGGCGCCACCGCAACCGCCGCCTACGATCATCTTCTCGAAACCGGTTTCCTCAAGCCGCAAGACCGCGTGGTCATTTTCAACACCGGCTCAGGCCTGAAGTACACGGACGTAACCGCGGAAGCCGCAGGGCTCCACCGTCCTTAATGGAGTGGATGCGCCAGCCTGCACGCCCCAGCCACTCTGAATGAAGAAATTCTAATCAAACGCCGATTCTTCTGGCGCTCCGGATGCACTCAAATACCTGGCAATTCTCGGCTTGCCACGGGCCGGATGCAGAGAATGGATTGTGATTCGCGCCTCCATCGTTCCCAGTGCCCCGAATTCACCGAGCGGAGAAACATTCATGGCAAAAACAGCGATTCAGGAATCCGTTGAACAACTCTACGCCCAGGGTCGCCTGGCCGAGGCCCTGCAAATTTTGTCGGAAGCTCTCGGCAAGCAGGAAAGCGGCGGTCTTTGGAATGACTGGGGAGTTGTGCAAATTGCGCTCGCCGAACGCGCTTTTCGCCGCGCCCTGGAACTTGAGCCCGCAAACGACGGGACAGCGGCGAATCTGGCTGTGCTTCTTTACAGCGAAGGCCGATCGGCCGAAGCGGTTCCACTTTTACAGCAAGCCCTCGCGCACGCCGAGGGGGTTCCGCGCACACACATTGCGGCAATCCTCGCGCAGTGCGAATCGGTGATCAGCTCTGCACCCGCCACCACGGCCGCGCCCGGCTAATCGCGGCATCGCCCTCTAAACACACCACCATTACGAGCGAGGGGAAATAAAGCCCCTATTTCTTGCTCTTTCAACGATTGCCGCGCTTAGAACCGCAGCTTGGAGAGATAGTCGTAGCTGTTGGTGATGCTGGCGAAAGCATCCTTCGGCGAATCGTGTTCCACGAAGTAATGTTGAATTCCCGCCTTGTCGGCGCTAGCGAAAATCTTCTTCCAGTCAATAAGCCCAGCGCCCACGTCGGCAATTTCGATTTCCTGATGGGGCAGCTTCGAAACATCGGTGTCTGCCGAAATCTTCGGAAGCTTGCTCATGTCCTTTACGTGTACCAGTGGGAAGCGGCCGGGGTAGCGGTTGAAATAGGAAACGGGATCCTGCCCAGCCACGGTGAGCCATCCAATGTCCATCTCTATGTTGCAGAATTTCGGGTCTGTCGAATCAAGCAGAAAATCAAACGGGCGCTTGCCGCCAAGTTGCGGGTCCGGTTGAAACTCCCAGGTGTGATTGTGATAAGCGAGCATGATGCCGGATTTGCTGGAAGTTTCACCAGCTGTGTTGAAGAGTTCCACGACGCGTTTGTAGCCATCTGGCTGCTTCTGCTGAGCACCCGGAATTCCCGGGCAAACGATGTAAGTCTGCCCCATGATCTTCGCGGCTTCAATCGTTTCGGGCCAGTGCTTCTCAACGGTTTCGTAGTCGACGTGAGAGGAGACGGCCGTCAGCCCATTCTTGTCCAGGATGGCGCGAACGTCCTTCGGCGAGTGATTGTAAAGGCCAGCGAATTCGACCTCTTTGTAGCCCACGGCAGCGACCTTGGCGATGGTGCCCTCAAAATCGCGCTCCATGCGGTCGCGGACTGTGTAGAGTTGTAGGCCGACTTTTGCAATTTGATGGGTGGCGGCAAAGCCACGGGCGGGAAGGGAAGCAAGAATACCAGTTGCAAGAGAGCTTTCAATAAAGGTGCGTCGTTTCATGACTGGATTGTACCTTGAAAAGCGCCGCTTGAAACAGAGAAGGCCTTGTGAGCAATTCGCGCTGCGAGAATCAGCACAAAAAATGTGGGGCACGGACTGGGCCGCGCCCCGCGTTCTCGATCGGAATAATTAGAAGATGAAGCGAGCGCCGAACTGGAACTGGCGCGGAGTGTTGATGTTGTTTGTGATCAATCCGAAGGGAAGACCCTGCGACACCACGCCGGTCACGCTGGGCACACTCGGGTATCCCCATTGCGCATAGTTTGACACGTTGTAGAGAGAAGCATCGAAGCGCAGTGCTTTCACTTCTCCGAGCTTGAAAGTTTTGTACATGGAGTAGTCTAAATTGCGGGCTCCCCGAGTGCGAACGTTATCCAGATAGGCGGGGGCAGTTCCTGCAATGTATGGATTGGGGCTGCCACCGTTCTCGGTTCCTGGCTGAACAAAACAATTGATGTTGAACCAATTGTTTGTCGTGTGCGGAGCGCCCTTTGCTGGGTTGCAGATCATATCGGCGCGCTGATTCAGGGGCGAATTTGGCGTTCCTGATCCTGGCGAAGCGATAGGGACGCCGGTGCTCAGGTAAAGGATGCCATTGACGGTCCAGCCGCCTAGAATGGCGTTGGGCACCCCGCTCAAATTCACGGCTCGGCCTGTGCCGATGGGCAAGTCATACGATAGCTGCCCGGCGAACGCGTACTTAACATCCTGCGGACTCACTGACCACTCATACTGGAGGTCTCGCCAGTCCTGCGCCGCGCCATTGTGAGTTCCTACAAAGCCGAGGGGAGGATTTCCGTCATCGGTGAGGATTTTGCCCCAAGTGAAGGAGGCCAACGCCGTAAAGTGTGAGGTTAGCCGCTTCTGCACCTTGGTTTGCAGGGAATTGTAGCTGGAATCGCCGGCAGGATAACCATGCACAGCGACGCCGGTGTTAATAGACCCCCCGGCGAATTGGGGATATTTTTCGAGGGCAAAATACTCAGGTACCGTAGGAGAACCGTAATAAAAGTTGGTCGCGGGCATAATCGCTTCCCACTTGTTGGGTATCATGCAGCTTGGGTCTTGCGAGATGCAAAGCGCGTCACCATATTTCGCAATGGTAGCCAGGTCAAGCTGATTCAAATCCACCGTCCCGAAGGGCAGGTAGAGTCCCCGGCTGCCGACGAATGCGGCACTCACGACAACCTGGTGGGGCAGTTCATATTCTAGGCCAAAATTGTAGTTGTAGGTCGTCGGTGTGGGCTGGGAGTGCAGCACAGTGCTTAGAGTGATTCCAAGATTATTGGCCAGACCCGTTGGCGGCGTGGTGAAAACCGGGATGACCCCATTGGGGAAGGGGTTGCTGATCGAATAGGGGCCGGTGAAGTTCCCCGGAACAAGCGGCGGGCTCCCCGCAGGCGCTCCCGAGCACGCCGCAGTACCGTTGAACACGGTATTGCCCGTGACGACAGTAGGGTCGGGGCTTGGAGTGAGACAAGTAGACTGCCAGTTCGTTTGAGAAGAAAACCCATCGGTGTTGATGAGGGCGCTCCCAACGTTCTGGGTACTTGGCCCGTAGTAGAAGCCTGCGCCAGCCCTCACCACAAAGCGGGCAATGGGTTGCCAGGCAATGGCCAGACGAGGGCCAAAATCGTGCAGGTTGGTTGCATACGGTGAGCGATTGCTGCTGTTGTTAAAGATCTCAGCGCCGGTGTAGGAAACGCCGTCAAACGTATTGGTGGCGTTGGGATCAAAGTACTCCTGCCGGTTGTGACGTTCATTGCGCCCGCCGAAGATATCCCAGCGCAGACCGGCGGTAACGGTCAGCCTCTTCGTTGCGCGATACGTGTCTTCGAAGAACGCTGCATAGTATGGGTTGGATTCGGCGGCGAAGACGTCCTTCGTGAAGCTGGGATAATTGACGTTGCCCATGCCAACGAGGAACGAGGCGAAATCGCTGCCGCCTACCGTATTGCCCGACGCAGGTGCGGTTTGCTGGTCTGTAGAACTAATGTCGAAGTTGTACGAGCCTGCGGGCGCTGGGGGCTGCCCGACGTTGAGATAGCGCTTCATCCACTCGAAGCCTGTGGAGAACGTGTGCTTACCCCAGATCTTGGTTACCTCGGCGTTCACGTCACTGTTCTCGCTGGCATACTGGAAAATATTGTAGTCCGCGGTTCCGCCCACTCCCTGACCCACATCGCCAAAAGTCATGAAGGGGAGTTGTTTCATTACCTCCGCCGCGGCCAATGAGGCAGGAAAGCCCAGCGTGGTAAGGTCAATGCTCGAATAGGACGGCGGCCCTCCTTGATTCTCGTGGTGGCGTGTAAAGGAGTAGCGCAATTGCAGGACCGTCGTCGGATTGATTGTATAGTCGTCGGCAACGAGGATATTCCGCCCGTTGGTCTGGTTCTGGGCATAGTTGAGGTCCCAGCCGCTGGGGAACACGTTGGCCGTCGAAAAGACCAGGCGGTCATAAGAAAACCGTGTGAAGATGCGCTGCTTCTCGCTCTGGATCCAATCGAGACGAATGTCGAAGCGATGGCCTGTGAACGGGTCCAGGCCTGCCACTTGGTAATTGTCGGTGGAGTCCGCGGTTGCGGAATCGCAGGTCGACGGGCTCGGGTAATTGCACTTCGGCATCTTCGAAAGGAATAGCAGCCCGATGGGATTCGGGTTGGTGATTATGTTTCCGGGGAACGGTTGGCGACAGTTGCCGGGTGTCGTTGTTTGATCTTCGCAAGAGACCTCGGGTTGTGTCGGGTCGTAGATGGTAAACCCCATTTTTGAGAAATCGCCGGTCCGTTCCGCGGTCGTGGGAACACCGAAAGTGTCCTCCCCCTCGAACTGCTCCTGCTTCGTGTACTCGTAATCTCCGAAGAAGAAGAGCTTGTCTTTCTTGATCGCTCCGCCGATCGCTCCGCCCCCTTGGTAGCGATAGAAGTCAGGTGGCGTGTTGCTTTGGTCCGCTGACAGCTCATTGAATTTGTTGAAGGAGTCGTTTGCGGACAAGGCATTCGGCCGGAACACGCCGAAACCATCACCATGAATCGAATTTGTTCCCGACTTGCTCACCAGGCTGATAACACCGGCTCCGCCGCTCTGGTAAGACGCCGGTGTGTTCTGCGTCTCGACGCGGACCTCGCTAACGGCGTCTTCGGGAATATTCATAGCCGGAATGATTGCGGCGGAGTTGTTTTCTGCGATTCCCAGCGGGCTGCCGTCCAGCATGTAATAAACGGATCCGACGAGCGAGCCGTTGATGGTGTCCGCGGAGACGTCGACACCCGGGCGCCCCACCGAGATGTTCTGAACCGACTGCATCGAATCGCTGGAGTTGGGCGAACCATTGACTGGAATCACGCCCGGACTCAATTGGATGAGGTCGTATACGTTGCGATACAGCAGTGGGACCCGTTCAATCGCCTCGCTCGGGATCAGCGTGCCGACCGTCGAATTGCTGGCTTCGACCAGTTCGGCGCCCTCGATAACCGTAACCGTGTCCGTAACCGCGCCAACCTGCAAACTGAGATTAACCTCGGTGACCTGATCGACGCTGACCTTAATATTGTCCTCTACGACTTTGGAAAAACCCTTTTGGGTGAGGGTCACCTGATACGCGCCCGGGTTCAGCGAGATAAAGGTATACAACCCCGCACCGGAAGTGACTGTGTGCAGCTTCACTCCCGTTGCCTTACTCAGCAGCTCGACCTGGGCTCCGGGAACAACGGCTCCGCTCGGATCGGTAACGGCGCCGCTGATGCTGCCCCGCCCGGCCTGCGCGTTCGCCAGAAGCGGCATGCAGAGCAGTACGAACATGGCGCCAAGCACAAGCCACAAGGTCCTTGTGCTGCGCATACCAAAGAAAGGAATAGTATGTCCCGTCACGATGTTTCCTCCAAAAGTGAGAATTCCGACGAACTCTTTGCTTTTTCAGGATGCGTTGAAAAGCGGCCAGGCAGGCAAACTAATCCCCGTGCGGGACCCATTCCCGCAGGGCCTAACCACTCGCGAGGCACCCCCGGTCCTCGACGGTTGCAGCGAACTATCCGGAAGAGCCTTATTAAATCGAGTTAATACTGAATTATTTCGGCGATGTCAAGCCCAAAATCGGGGGAGAAGCCACGCCACACCCGGGTCTGTCACGCCGGGGAAGCAGGTGGCGCTTCCCACGGCCCGCGCGCGTGCTCGAGCGATTCGGCAACGGCCAGCAACAACTCTTCTTCGTGGGGCCGCCCGATCAACTGAATGTTAATCGGTAATCCCCCGGGCGATTTTCCCATCGGTAGGGATAACCCAGGAAATCCCGTCAGATTCAGCCACTGGCAGTAACGCATCGTATCCCGGTAATTGTGTGCGTCTCCCGCGCGGTAATTCCCCGCGCCATGGGCAAACGCCGGACCAGTAGACACCGGTGAGAGAAGGATGGCAACATCTTTCATCTGGCGCAGGATTTCCCCCCTCACCAAATCGCGATGCGAGCACGCGGTCACGAACGACTCCAGTGTGACCGAAGGTTCCGCCGCCGTAATCGCCAGATACTCCTGCAACTGGGGGCTTAACAATTCTTCCTGGCCCTTTGTGGTATGGCGAATCAAATCCCCAATCACGGGGCCGAAGAAGAACCACCACAATTCCAACGCGCGCTCGAGGCCTTGCAAAGCAATCGGTTCGACGCGGAAGCCTTGCTGACCGAGAAGATCGCCTGCCCGCTGCACTGCGGCATGCGTTTCAGGAGTGGCACTGCCAAGCGCCTCGCTCTCCAGAATCCCAACGCGTAAACCGTGCAACTCTTCCGGGTGAACCCGACGTAACGGCACGGGCGCGGATAGTGCATCGCCAGCATCCGGACCTGCCATCACCTCAAACAGCGCACGAAGATCGCTCACGGAACGAGCCATCGGACCCACAACGCCAATCCACGAAAACGCGCCAGCCCCCGGCGGAAAATGTCCCGTAGCCGGAATGCGGCCCGGCGTGGGTTTCAATCCGCATACGCCACAAAAGTGCGCGGGCGCGCGAATCGAACCGCCGCCATCGCTGCCCACACCGCCCATCGAACAGCCACTGGCGATGGCCGCCGCCTCTCCTCCGCTGGAGCCTCCTGCGGACTTGGAAAGATCCCAGGGATTCGAGGTTTTTCCGGTAACGCGATTGTCCGTTTCATAGGCCATCAGGAATTCTGGCGCATTGGTATTTCCCAGAAGGATGGCGCCTGCGGATTCCAGCCTTGCCACCAGCGTCGCGTCACTCGCCGGCATATATTCTTTCCGCAAAAGCGAACCCGCCGGGCACGGCCACCCTGCTACATCAATGCACGATTTGACGGTGAGAGGTATGCCCGTCAGCGCTCGCAAGGGCTCGCCGTGTTGAATGGCCGCTTCGGCCTGCCGCGCCCGCGCAAGAGCGGATTCCCCATCCAGATGAACGAATGCATTCAGCTTGGGCTGCAGAGCCTGACTTCGCTCAAGATGTGCCGTGATCCATTCAACCGGAGAAATTTCTTTCCGGCGGAATTTTTCGAGCGTTTCGACGATCGAGAAATATTGGAAAGCAGCCATGCGAGTCCTTCAGCACGTTAAAGCGCAGCGGTTTTCTGGTCAAGGGCGCGGCAGACCAGTCGCAGAAAACCAGCATAAAAACGGTTGACGACCGTCTGCGGAGCCAAGACAATCGAAGGGGAATGGGCGGAGCCAGATTCACCCAATGTCACGCGTCCGGAAAGAATTCTCCTACATGGATTTCACAAGATTCAGTTCGCGTTATCGGTTTCTTGTTTCGAGTGCGTTTCTAGTATTGCTTGCCGTGGGTTCTCTGGCGGTGTTGCGGCTGAAGGCGACACAATCCTCCGAGGCCCAGAAGCTTGCCGCCGCTGCCTCCAAGAGCATTTCCCCCGAAGCGTTGCGCCAGAATTCACTCGGCGTGGCTTACTTGAACCAGCAGAAACCTGCCGAAGGGCAAAAATATTTTGAACGGGCGCTGGCGGCCGATCCACAGTTCGCCGCGGCGAAAATGAATCTGGGCATCTCGTTCCTCGGCCAGCAGAAAATCGAGCAGGCCCGCGCCGCTCTCGAAGAGGCTTCCGCAAGTCTCCCGCAGGATCCCTATGCCTGGTACAACCTGGGCCTCGCCTACAAAGATGCGGGCGATCAGGAAAAGGCCATCGCCGCGTTCCAGCACGTGGAAAAAATTGTGCCCGAGGAGCCGGATGCTTTTTATTTTGAAGGCTTCATGAATGCGCAGTTGCAGCGCTACGACGATGCCATTGCTGCTTTCAAGAAGGCCCTGGCGATCGCTCCCCTGCATGCCTCTGCACAATTTGGCCTCGCCCGCGCCTATCAGCGCAAGGGTGACGCGGATTCCGCTCGCGAAGGGATGAAGCGCTTCCAGAAAATCACTACAGAGCACCTCGGTGCGCCGTTTGGCGCCGGCTACGGCGATCAAGGGAAATTTTCTCTTGCGGAATTCGTTCATGGCACAGCTATTGTGGCCCCAAAGGAGATTCCCGTTCATTACACGCAGGAGCCTTTGGCCAAGCGCATCACTCCGGCCTCAATCCTGGGCCCCAGCGCGGGTGCCTGTTTTATGGATTACGATGGCGACGGCAAGCCCGATCTTTTCCTGGTTGGTGTGGGCGAGGGCAAAAGCCGCCTGTTGCACAATCTTGGCGACGGCAAATTTGAGGATGTGACGGAAAAAGCCGGTCTCGGCGGTCTTGGCGCTGGACTCGGCTGCGCTGCCGGCGATTTCGACAGCGACGGCCACACCGATCTGGCCGTTTGCGAAACGGGCGGCGTGCGTCTGTTCCACAACGATGGCGAGGGCAAATTTCAGGACGTCACGGAAAAAGTTGGAATTCGCCGTGAAAAAGGCTGTGTTGCCGCCACTTTCGTGGATTACGACCACGATGGCGATCTGGATCTCTACCTGACCATGGCTCCGGGTGGGGAAACGCCCAAGAACAAGCTCTGGCGCAACAACGGTAATTTCACCTTCACTGACGTCTCCGAAGAATCCGGCATGGGTTTGGATGCGACGGGCGGCGGAGTCGCTATGACCGACTTCAACAACGATCGCGCCATTGATTTTGTGGTCGCCGGTGGCGCGCACGGCGCCGCCATCTTTCTGAATCCGCGCGAAGGCAAGTTCAATGCGCTCACCGGCATCGACTTTGCGAAAGAAGGTTTGCCGCCCGCCGTCGGTGTCATCGCCTTTGACTTTGATAAGGACGGCTGGATGGACCTGGCGTTTACGCACGCCGGCCCGCCGGGACTTACGTTATGGCGCAATGTTGCTGGCAAGAAACTGGAACGCGTTCCGCTCCCCGACCTCGGCTGGAAACGGGGTTGGGGCCTAACAGCACTCGATTACGATAATGATGGCTGGGTCGACCTGGCAGCAGTTGGCGAATCCGCCGCCGGCGGCGAAATTCGTCTGTTGCGGAATCTGGGGGACGCAGGCTGGGCCGATGTCACCAAGAAAGTGCAACTCGATAGCGTCAAGCTGAACAAGCCGGCCGCCATCGCGCTCGCCGATCTGAAAAACAACGGAAGCCCCGACCTGATTGTCACGCAAACCGAAGGCGGTCCCATCCTGCTCGAGAATGTCGGCGCCAACAAAAATAATTGGATGCAGATTGACCTCAAGGGTCTGAACGACAACAAGAACGGAATCGGCACCAAAGTCGAAATCTTCGCCGGTGGGCTATATCAGAAATGGGAAGCCACCGGTGCTTCGGGTTATCTAAGCCAGAATGCCCCAGCGTTCATCGCGGGGCTTGGCAGCGAAAAAGCCACGGACGTTGTGCGTCTCTTGTGGCCCACCGGCGTGCCGCAGGATGAAGTGAATCTGGAATCCAGAAAAGTCCAATCCATCAACGAACTTGACCGCCGCGGCAGTTCCTGCCCCGTCCTCTTCTCCTGGAACGGCAGGGAATATGAATTCATCGCCGACATGATTGGCCCTGCGGTTGTGGGACACTGGGTCGCTCCGGGCGAACGCGATGTCCCCGATCCCGACGAATACCTGAAAGTTCCTGCGAAGAGTGTGCAACCGAAAAACGGCATGCTCAGTTTCCGATTCCTGGAGCCGATGGAGGAGACCGTTTACCTGGACCAGGTACGCCTGCTGGCCATCGATCATCCCGCGAACATCGAAGTCAATCCCAACGAGCGCTTTGTCAGCGCGCCACCCTTCCCGGAATTTCGCGTCATTGCCACACAAAATGCGCGAACGCCGGTTGGCGCTTGGGACGACCGGGGTCGCAACGTGCTTCCATTGATCGCCAAACGCGACCGCAACTACATTACGCAGTTTGATGGCCTGCCCTACACCGGATTTGCCAAGTTGCACTGGCTCGAACTTGATTTAGGAAAGTGGGATGCGGCCAAACCGCTCCGCCTGATACTTGACGGTTACACCGACTATTTCACTGCAACCTCTATGTACGCCGCCGATCAGGCCGGTATTAAGGTCATTGCGCCATACGTGCAAGCGCAGGATGCGCAGGGTAAATGGGTGCGCGTCGTCGACGATATGGGATTCCCCGCCGGGCTCGAACGCACCATGGTGACGGACCTCAGCGGGAAAATTCCCGCGGGCACGCGGCGAATCCGCATCGTCACAAACCTGAAAATTTATTGGGATGCCGTGCGCATTGATCAGACGCCGGAGGTGAAGGAGCTTCACGTCAACGAGCTGCCGCTGGCCACAGCGGACCTGGAATTCCTAGGCTATCCAAAGGAGATTCGTCTGCACCCGGCAAGCGATACTGTGTATTCGTATGCACAGCGCAGCGCCACGGGGCCGTACGCGCGGGCGGCA
>CAYOOS010000094.1:0-9739 GCA_964405585.1 uncultured Acidobacteriaceae bacterium
GGATCCGGCCTTCCGCGTGAAGTATCTCTTCTACAGCTTGAATGGGCTCATCGAGGGCAATCTACCTAAGATCACTATGAAAAAGGGCGAGCGCGTGCGTTGGTACCTGCTATCGAACAGCAACGAAGACGACGTGCATACTCCTCACTGGCACGGCCAAACAGTCTTGTTCAACGGCATGCGCACAGACACCGTGAGCCTGTCCCCTATGTCTATGGGCGTTGCGGACATGGTTCCCGACAATGTCGGGACGTGGCTATTTCACTGCCACGTAAACGAGCATTTGGAAGGCGGGATGGTGGATCTTTATACGGTTACACCCTAAGGCGCTTGGAAAACCTGTTCCTTAGCGCGTGGTCGCAAGCTTGGAATTCACGAAGATTGCAACGCTCTCGGCAACCAATTTCTGTTGCTCCGCCGTGAGCTGCGGAAACATGGGCAAGGAAACAATTTCACTTGCCACTTTTTCCGTCACCGGGAAATCTCCTTGTTTGTACCCCAGGTGTTGATAGGCCTTTTGCAGGTGCAGCGGAATCGGATAATGAATCCCCGTTCCGATGCCCATTTCGGCCAAGTGCGCTTGCAGCGCTTCGCGATCCTGCAGCCGGATGACATACAGGTGATAAACGCCCTTGGTAAAGGGAGCCTCAATGGGGAGGACCACGGCTCCTTTCAAATCCTCGAGCAGTTTGTGGTACGCATGCGCAAGCATGCGGCGCGATTCATTCCATTTCGCCAGATGGCGGAGTTTGACGCTGAGCCATCCCGCTTGGATGGAATCCAGCCGGCCGTTGTAACCTTCCACATCGTGGTAGTACTTCTTCGCCTGGCCATGGTCACGAATCATGCGCATTTTCTGCGCCAGCTTTTCATCGTTGGTCGTAATTGCGCCGGCTTCGCCGCACGCACCCAGGTTTTTCCCCGGGTAGAAGCTGAACGCCGCCGCCAGCCCCATCGAGCCGGCCTTTTTCCAGACGTTTTCTTTCTTGGAAAAATACTCGGCACCATGCGACTGGCAGGCATCTTCAACAACAACCAGGTGGTAGCGTGCTGCAAGCTCCAGGATGGGATCCATGTCCGCCGCCTGCCCGTAGAGATGCACGGGAACGATGGCCGCGACTCGAAGCTTTGATTTCTTATCAACTAGCTTCCCGGTTCCAGGATCCATCTCGCATTGCGTTTCCAGATACGTTTTCAGCTTTGCAGGATCCAACGTGTAGGTCTGCTCGTTGATATCCACGAATGCGATTTGTGCCCCCGCCTGAGAGATGGCTTCCGTCGTGGCGATAAACGTGTGCGGAACCGTGATGACGATGTCGCCTTGGCCCACTCCCGCAGCCATAAAGGCAAAGCGCAAAGCGTCCGTGCCGCTGTTTACACCCACGCAGTATTTCGTATCGCAGAAGTTCGCGAACTCCCGCTCAAACCCTTCGACCATCGGACCGCCGATAAAGCCGGCCGTGCTGAACGCTTCTTTCACGACTGCGAGAAGCTCAGACTCCAGTTCTTGATGCGGCTTCACAAGATCCAAAAAAGGCACTTTTGTCGGATTTGCCATGTCTTTCCTTCTTCTCCTGATTGCAAATTATTGAAACTAACTGAAAGCGTCGGCTTATGGACCCGAAGACCAGCGTCACAACACCGCGGTGCTTTTATATTCGGAATCGTAGTAGTAGCCGCCATAAGAGTCAGCGCGGTCCGTCCCGTTCAATACCACTCCCAGCAGATTCTTCTGTCGAAACTCCGCCACGGCCTTTTCCGCTACCACTGACTCAGTTGCCCCGGCCCTCACCACGAACAAAACACCATCGCACAGATCAGCTAGGATGCTGGCATCATGCACAGGCAGGACGGGAGGCGAGTCCAACAAAATCCAATCGAACGCCGGCGAAACAAAGTCCAGCAGCTTGCGCATGCGCTGGCGCGAAAGCAACTCGCTGGGGTCCGCACTTTCGCTCCCATACGGGATAAAACACAAATTCTTCTCTTCGCCCTGTTGGATGACCTGGTATTCATCCGCCTCACCCATCAAGTACTCTGCGAGGCCCGGCCGGGGACTGGTGCCAAGGGCTGTATGCAAGCGGGGTGCACGCAGGTCCGCGTCAATCAGCAGCACCCTCCGGTCCGCCTGTCGCACAAACGACTGGGCAAGATTGCTGGCGATAAACGACTTCCCTTCGGCGGGAACGCTGCTCGTGATCAAAATTCTCTTGAGAGGCCGGGTGTCTCTGATCTGTGACAGACGCGAGCGCAGTGTGCGAAATCGTTCGGCGCTCGAGTGATCGCCTTCGAGCCCGGAAAAGACTGTGAAGCGCGGATCCAGCGCCCATGTCGGATGAGCACATTTGCTGGCGATGTCCGCAAAGGAAGGCGGAACAATATTCGCGCTCGTCTTTTTCACTTCAACCACAGGGTTGATCGCTTCAACGGTCGCGCCCTGGCTCCGGCTCGGTTCTTCCGCTGTGACTTCCAGCATGACGGATTCGGGCGAACGTGAAGCCAACGGTGCCCTTTGTTCGGCCGCCTTTTTTAGTGCCTCGTGGATCCTGCTCATATCTTTGTCTGGGGAACCCTTTCCGTAAATCTCTTATGCATTCTTTTCAATCGATAATGAGGAACCCGTAATTCCGCTCGTGGTCCCATTGCCATTTCCGTTCCAAATGAGACTTGGCACCATCGTCAGCACTGGAAGTTGCAACGAAATCTCCACATCGCGTTCCGTGTGGTAGGACTTGTCGCTGATGGCCAGTAAATAGAGAATGCCCAAACCCAGCATCAGCCCGCCACCAAATCCCCCTCCTGCCATTACCGGGATCTTCGGCGAAGACGGTTTGGCGGGGAGGCTGGGAGGATCAAGAACTCGAAACGTTTCGCTTTCCTGCGTGCGTTCCAGGTCCGTCGCTATACCGGAATCTTGCCGTTTTCTCAGTAGGTTGTTGTAGAAATCGAGCGCAGTTTGATAATTGCGCGTCAATTCCTTGAACTGCTGCTCGATTGCCGGGCTGGACTCCACCCGCGCTTGAAGAACTCGTATGCGCCCCTGTATGGTGTCCTGCGCTTTGTTTAGATCCGCAATGTTGATGTTATCCTGCCGAATCCTGGCCCGCAGTTGCTGAATCTGAGCTGGTTCCGTCTTCGCCGCCGCGTTCCTGTGATCCTCATCCGTAACAGTCTTGGGTGCTTCCGCAATATGTTGCTTGAGCTGCTCAATCTGTCCTTGTAATTTGATGACATCCGGATGCTCCGACGTGTAACGTGTCAGGAGCGACGCTAATTGCTCTTGCAAAGCCACCAATTGCTGCTCTTGCGTCTCCGGATTGTGCCCGGACTGCGCAGCCTTCCAAGCCGCTTCCTGCTGTCCCAATAGCCCTTCGTTCAAAGCCTTGTCTTCCTGCGCTCGTGTGAGCGCCTGTGTGTTTGCTTCTAGCTGGGAGTTCATGCCTGTCAGCAGGCTAAGGTTCGTCTGCTCATTATCAGGCAAAGAGCCCATGTGCATCCGCTGGAACTGCGCGACGGCCGTATCTTGCTCATCCAGTTTCGCTTTCGCGTCTTCCAGTTCCCGGCTGAGAAATGAAGTTGTTTCGCGCGTAATATTTCCGCGGTCGGTCAAATTCTGCTCCATGAACATGGAAGTCAATTCCGAGCAGATCTCTTGGGCCGTCCGGGGATTATCAAAGGTCACGCCCACCTTGAAACCAGGAGCCCGGCCCTGGGAGCCGGACATCGGTTCCATCAGCGCCACATCGATTGTCTGGCGCAGCCTTTCCACCTGATCGTCCATCGGCAGTTTGTTTCGATCATTTGCGTACAGCGAGAATTTCACGATGATTGGTTCCAGCCGCGACCGGCTGAGGATTTGCTGCTTCATGGAAGCAAGACGGTTGCTCAAATCCGCGCTCACGACTGGTTTAACGTAGTCGACTGGCACAGTGGGCTGCTCCACCAGAACAAGGGTCGTCGACGTGTATTTCTTCGGCATCGTAAATGCCGCTGCCAACGCCAGGACCGTCCCGCTGACAATCGTGATCGGGAGAATCCACCAGAACCGCCGAAGAACTCGCTTCGCGTCCTCTATTCCAATCTCACCATTACGAACCATTTAGACCCCTATATCAGTTTCGATTCTACTATCCCGACTGCTCACAACCCGCACACAACGACAAGTCTAGTATCTCAAACGCCTACATCTGCACGGCAGTTGCCAGTATCCCATCCCCCGGCGATACTCCTGATTCCTATTTAAATTATGCATTTTGTTATATATACAGACACTCAGCCAATTATTCACATCCCCACGGCGGAGCGAATCCAGTCCATCCGCTTGAGGAGTGGAATTTTCCTATCCACTTTAGCCCTCCTATTCCCTACCTCTCGTGGCCCTTTTCCCCCGCGCGAGCGCGAGCGTCTTTGTGATCATCCCGTACTCCTCCATCAATTCCTTATAATCTATTCTTATATAAGGAGTTCCTAAGTCCAACGGTTCTCGTACTCATCCCTTCAGAGAGGGCGTAGAATTGCATTAGTTCACACTGTTCCCTTATCTTTGCCAGGACGATCGTGAAACCAATGCGTATGATCAAGGCCGGACGATTTTCTCATCTCAACCGAACTATCTCTTGCATATCCCTGGTTTTCCTGACGTTGGTTCTCACAGCTTGCTCCACTGACCCGGTCGCAAGAAGACAGAAGTTCATTGCGAAAGGCGATCAGGAGGTCGCGAAGGGCAAGCTGCCAGAAGCGATTATCTTCTACTCGAACGCCATCCAGGCCGACAAGTCTTCCGCGGAAGCTCACTTCAAGCTTGCGAAGTGCTATATCAAGCAGAAGAGTTGGCTTAACGCCCTCCAGGAGTTACGGAAGACCTTAGAGAATCAGCCGACAAACGAAGAAGCACAGTTGGAACTCGGCAGGCTTCTGCTGGGAGGGGGAAAAGCGCGGGAGGCCAGGGACCTCGCGGTCCAGATTCTTACCAGTAATCCGAAAAATGCCGACGCGCAACTTCTCCTTGCGGAATCTGACGCCTTCCTCGGAAATCTGGAGGACGCTGCAACGGAAGCGAAGGCCACCATTAGTTTGGTTCCGGACCGCTCCTCGGCATACATCGCTCTGGGACTGATTCAAGAGCGCCTGCGAGCGGTTGGCGAAGCGGAACAGAATCTGAAACAAGCACTTTCGATGGATAAGACGACCAACGCTCCGCTCATGACCCTCGGTGGCTTCTACGAACGGCAACGGCGCTGGCCGGAGGCCGAAAAAGAATTCCAAGCCGCGATTCAATTGGCTCCCAAAGATCCGCTGCCCCGCGCCGCACTGGCTGGACTGTACGTAAATCAGGGCCGCGAAGATCTGGCGGAGAAAACGCTCGAGGAAGGCAAAAAGGAACTCGGAGACAATCCTGATGCCTTTCGCATGCTTGGCGATTTCTACCTTGCCAGAGGCGAGAACTCGAAAGCTCTCGATGAATTCGCTGCTAGCTCTGTACAGCATCCCAATGACATACAACTTCGCAAAACATACATTCAACTCCTGATCCTCAATGATCGTATCGACGATGCCGCCCAGTTGAATGCCGAAATCCTTAAAAAGACTCCGCAGGATCCCGCCGCACAGATTCTGCAAGGCCAGATTCTCTTGCACCAAAAAAAGGTCGATGAAGCCCTCACATCGTTCCAGCAGGGCCTCAAGGGGGCTCCTGACAACGCTTTTGGCCATTACGAACTTGGGGTTGCTTATGCCGAAAAGGGCAAATTGGAACAGGCGGAAGGGGAATGGCGGGAAGCCGTTCGTCTCCGGCCCGCGCTCCCACAGGCCTGGCGCGCTCTCGCGGATGTCGCTTTGCGGCGTCAGGATTGGCACAACCTCGAGGAAATCTCCGACCAATTAAAGAAGTATGCTCCACGTTCTCCAGAGGGCTATCTGGAACACGCCACGGCGCGGTTCAACCAGGGTGACCCTGCCGGCGCTGAAATAGATCTCAAAACACTCCTCACACTGGCGCCGCAAAGTCCCGTGGCTTACGTAAAGCTTGGACAAATGCGCGCGGCGCAGCGCCGATGGCAAGAGGGCGAAGCCTATTACCGTCAAGCCCTCGAGCGCGATTCGCATTCCCTCGATGCCGTGTCAGGTCTCGCCGACATCTATTTCCGGCAGAACCGGCCCGCCGACGCTCTGAAAGTGGTGAGGGAACAGATTGATCGCGATCCCAACAACCCCGCGCTCTACCTCCTGCAAGGGCAAAGCTTCCTCAGGGCCAACCAATCCGTAGAAGCGGAAAAAGCGCTCCAGCGGGCTGCGGATC
This sequence comes from uncultured Acidobacteriaceae bacterium, assembly GCA_964405585.1. Taxonomy (GTDB): domain Bacteria; phylum Acidobacteriota; class Terriglobia; order Acidiferrales; family UBA7541; genus Acidiferrum. Next base: position 6,299 of record CAYOOS010000094.1, read on the forward strand.
TGGACAAGAAAAATCCGGTCATCCTCGGCATGCTCGCCCAGTCCCAAGCCAAGAACGGCGAAACCGATCAAGCGATTGTCACCTATCAGCGCGCCATTCAACTCTCGCCTGATGAGCCTCGGCTCTATCTCGCTCTTGGGACCTCCTACGAGAAGCAAGGCAATTGGCAGGAAGCGCAGGTCGCCTACCAGAAAGTTCTCTCGCTCAAACCCGACGAACCACTTGCTTCAAACAACCTTGCCTACCTTCTCCTCGAGCACGGCGGAAACACGAACGTTGCTCTGACCCTTGCCCAGGCCGCACGCAAAGGACTGCCGGATCTTCCCAATTCCGCGGACACTCTCGGCTGGGCTTACTTCAACAGTGGCGCTTTTTCGGTTGCCGCACCCTTGTTCGAGGACGCCATCAAGAAGGTGCCAAACAATCAGACCTATAGGTATCACCTGGGGTTGACCTACAAAAAGCTCAACGATTCCTCTCGCGCCAAGGTCGAACTCGAGAAGGCCATCAACCTGAATCCCACTTCTCCGCTTGCGGATCAAGCGCGCCGCGCTCTTTCTGAATTGACCGGCGGTTGATTGTCTTTCCACAACAGAGCATCAAATTGCGTGACGATTCTCTCGCTGGAGCGTATTCCGGCCACGAAATTGTTTTTACTATTGGTTTGAATCTTCAACGAACTCACACGTGATGGAACAGAGACCATTGACCGACGGCATCTCCTCCTCTGAGAACGGCAAAGTGTAGCCGTTGGCGCAAGAGATGGTACGATCGAGGCCGAACAGGTGTGATGAGAAGCGTCTGAGTTCATTCATAGAGGAATCCGTTTATGGCGCGGATGATGATGATTGGAACGCGTAATGAGCTCTCCCCAAGCTGCTTCCGCATCCGTCCGTCCTTCATCTTGACCTTTATGTTCGCCGCTTCACTCTTGTTCGTAACTCAGGGAGTATTGGTTAAAGTCCCCCAAGCATTGCCGGAAAATACATCATTTGAGAGAGCGAAGGACTGCGTCAATGGCGGAATGGCTGAGCTCTTTCAGATCCCGGGCAACGCCACGGGAACGCCCAGATTCTTGACTCTGTACCCAGATAACTCGTTGGGTGCATCGCTCGCAGTCTACCGGCTCTCAGTGGTACCAAGTAGCGGGAGAGGCGCTTCCTATGCAATCTCGGGAGTGATTACTCCAACTGTGGGCGGGAGTGGGGCTTCCCTATCTCTGGCTGGCGTGGCTAGTGCTACCACGATTGCAGATGGCTCTGGCAAGTACAGTCTTGGCGGACTCGCAAATGGAAGGTATGCGATTACGCCCAGCAAGGACGGCTACAGCTTCAGTCCCGCGAGCCAAGCAGTTACCATCAACGATGCCGACGTGACGGAGGTAAACTTCACAGCCACGGCCGTTCATCCCACTTACACTATCTCGGGTTCCCTTAGCCCAGCGTCCGCGGGCGAAGGGGCGACCATCACACTGAGCGGAGCAGCCTCGCTCACGACCATCGCGGATGCCTCCGGAAACTATAGCTTCTCCGGATTATCCAACGGCTCTTACACGGTCAAACCCAGCAAACTGAAGGCGATTTTCAACCCCGCGAGTCAAGCGGTGAACATCAACGAAGCCAACGTAACGAGCGTGAACTTCACCGTGATGACAAGAGGATCGGAGTAAGACCCTTGCGCAAAATTCCTTGGATCGGCAATGGCGCGAAGGAAGTATTGTTTGTCGGATTGAAATTCCAGCACGGGACCGCTCCGAGAACTGTGTACTCTAGAAGCTGCAGGTGGTTGGAGTGTGTGTGATTAACTTCCTCGGAACAGCTCTGCAGTTTGGTGGATAGGCATTCCTCGGGCCACAATCAAGAGTATCAAGGTGCCAGGCACCAGCAAGGAATGATCGGGAATCCATTATGTCACGCCGTCTGGAATACTGGGTGCCCGCAATTCTTGTTGCCCTCCTGATTTCACTCTTTTCTACGCAGTACTTCAGCAGCGAGCACACGGCCCGCATAATCTATCCACTGTTGCGCTGGATCTTCCCCGCGGCTTCACCCCGCTGGTTGCATGAAGCCCACGTGGTCATTCGCAAGCTTGCGCATGTACTGGAGTTTGGCGTGTTTAGCGTGACGGTATTCCGGGGAGTCCGCGGCGGCCGCCCCGGCTGGCGCCTGGACTGGGCTGTGACTACCTTCTTCATCGCACTGGCCCTCGCCGGTTTGGATGAGTGGCACCAATCTTTCGTTGCCGTTCGCCACGCGAGCATACGTGATGTCGCAATTGACACTTTGGGCGCGGTGCTGGCGCAAATCCTGGTCTGGGCCTATGCCAATTGGAGGAGGGCCTTCACCGGACCGTCATCTCTTCCCGGCAAAGGCCCTCGATAAAGAATGGGGATGCTCGGCTCTAGAACTCAGGGAATAATTGCCGAGGCTTCGTTGGAATACACGCTCTCCGTGCCGCTCGAATCGACGGCCGTAGTCACATAATAGTAGGTTGTCCCGTTCACAACGGTTGTGTCGGTATAGCTCACACCAGTGGCGGCCGAGGAAGCATTAAGCTTCGCGTATCCGCTTCCACTCGTTGTGCTGCGGTAGACGTAGTAGCCCACCACCGTCGAGGTGCTTGCAGTCCACCCCAGTCCAACGGAATACGTCGTTGTCGCCGTCGCCGTGAACGCCGGCACGGTCACATTGGCGCCGCTGACCGTTGCGCTCTGGCTGGCTGGGCTGAACGTATAACCGCTGTTGCTTGGGGTGACCGTGTAGCTGCCATTCGCCAGTCCAGTGAAGCTGTACGCGCCGGAAGAATTCGCGGTTGTGGTCGCGCTCGACGCCCCACTCAACGTCACCGTGGCTCCATTGCCACCGGTCCCGCTGATCGTCCCCGATATGGAATACGTCGTTGTCACTGCCGTGGCCGTGAATGCTGGCACGGTCACATTGGCGCCGTTGACCGTTGCGCTCTGGCTGGATGGGCTGAACGTATAGCCGCTGTGGCTCGGGGTGACCGCGTAGCTGCCGTTTGCCAGTCCGGTAAAGCTGTACGCGCCGGAAGAATTGGCGGTTGTGGTCGCGCTGGACGCCCCACTCAACGTTATCGTGGCTCCATTGCCTCCGGTCCCGGTGATCGTCCCCGATATGGAATACGTCACTGCCGTGGCCGCGAATGCTGGTACAGTCACATTGGCACCGTTGACCGTAGCGCTTTGGCTGGCTGGGCTGAACGTAAAGCCGCTGTGGCTCGGCGTGACTGTGTAGCTGCCATTCGCCCGCCCGGTGAAGCTATACGCACCGGAAGAATTCGCGGTTGTGGTCGCACTCGACGCACCACTCAATGTCACCGTGGCTCCATTGCCACCGGTCCCGCTGATCGTCCCCGATATGGAATACGTCGTTGTCACTGCCGTGGCCGTGAATGCTGGCACGGTCACATTGGCGCCGTTGA
>CAYOOS010000094.1:9839-11720 GCA_964405585.1 uncultured Acidobacteriaceae bacterium
CGCGCCGGAAGAATTCGCGGTTGTGGTCGCGCTGGACGCCCCACTCAACGTCACCACGGCTCCATTGCCACCGGTCCCCGTGATCGTCCCCGAAATAGAGTACGTCGTTGCCGAGGTCACACCCGTGCCGGTCAAACTAACCACCGCCGACGGTGTGGTGGGGTCATTGCTCGTAATCGTCAGGCTGCCATTCACTGTTCCAGCTATCGTCGGCTTGAACGTCAATGTCACCGGGGCGTTCTGCCCTGCACTGATGGTCGCAGGCGTGGTGATGCCGCTGATTCCGAAATCCGCTCCCGTAAGCGTAAGCACGGAAACCGTCAAATTTGTCGTTCCCGTGTTTGAAATGGTCAGGCTCGAACTCCCTGTAGAACTTACGGCGACGCTCCCAAAGCTCACCGTATTGGAGCTTAGACTTATCTGTGGCTGTGCAGCCGCTGCCGTCGCCGAGAGATTTACCACTGCCGGCGAACTCCCCCCGTCGCCGTCCAAAGTCAAAGTTCCTGTCATCGTCCCAGCTGCCGTTGGATCTACGGAAACAGAAAAATTCCCGGCCTGTCCTGTCGAAAGTGCCATGGGAAGGGTCATTCCGGAAAGACTGAACTGAGGGTTGGAGAACGTCGCTTTCGTGATGTTGACCGCGATTGTGCCGTTGTTGGTGACCGAGAGGCTCTGCGCTGTGGCCTTCCCAACCGGCACTTTACCAAAACTGACACTGCTTAAGCTGACTAGAAAGGACGCAGTTGGGGTCGTCTGAGTCTTGGAAGCACTCACCACGCCGGAGCATCCGCTCAGCAATAGAAAAGGAAGAATAGCAACTGCCAGAAGGAGCGAGGATTTTCGTTGCCAGTCCCTGGGTACGACACACAGCTTATTGCTTCGAGTCCAAACCTCGTGTATCCGTGTGCTGGCCATGACACCCCTCCATAGCTGTATCCAGCTACGAAGGTACGGGTAATGGTACTCGGTGGCCTACTGGTGAAAGGACCAATTTCGGGACAGTCCTGTTTACTGTCCACAGGAACATCCTTTTATCTGGACCAAACCCTGCACCTCTTGATTGGCAAACTTGTGCACTTAATGGGTGGGCGTTCTCTTGCCTGCCCCACAATTGGGGCATCGTATTGATAATGAAGTTGTTAAGTTGGGGGCGGGTCAGTCCGTCTTCGCTTCTGGTTGGTCAGATTCCTACTAATCTGTGGCGCATTTGCCCATCGCGGAGCTCGACAGGTTCTTTGCTTGCTCCCCTCGCTGTGCGCCCTTTCGGGTCATCAATCCCGCATCGTGGATCTTGTAGATCAAGGCGCGGTAGCTGATCTTCAGAGCTTGCGCCGTCTTTCGGCGGTTCCACTGATTCGCGCGTAGCGATTCCAGGATGACGTTGCGTTCCATTTCCCGAATGGCGTCTTTTGCCAACCGCTTCAAGGGCACAGGCGCTCCATTGTCTTCCCCCGCCCGCATCGTGCCATTTTTCTTGGGAGTACGTTCGTGATAAATCGCTGCCTCCGGCCCAATCAATACGTAACGTGCAACGCCGTTCGACAGCTCCCTCAGGTTTCCCGGCCAGTTCAGATTCTTCAGGTAATCGAGCATCTCCGGCGGAAATATGTCCGCCTTCGTCGCGAACTGCTTTTCAAAGTGGGCTCGGAAGTACTCGGCGAGAACCGGAATATCCTCCCGCCTCTCGCGAAGCGTTGGCAGGTTTAGGCGAAACCCATGGATGCGGTAGAACAGGTCTTGCCGGAACCTGCCGGCCTCAGTTTCTTGGTCCAGATCTTTGTTTGTTGCACAGACAAGGCGCGCGTCAATCCTTCGTTCAGAGTGATCCCCAATGCGCGAAAATGTGCCAGCAACAACCGTCACATGGCCATCAGGTCATGT
>CAYOOS010000095.1:0-9495 GCA_964405585.1 uncultured Acidobacteriaceae bacterium
ACGTGCGGATCAGACTGAGCAGTTCATCATCGCCCTTGTGATCGACCAGATTCCGGAAGGCTTCCCACGCGTCATTGTGGAGCGTTGACGGTTTCGTCGTTCCCCTCAGGATGGTGCGGATTACGCTCACGGCGGCATTCGCTACAGGGCTGCCCTGCGGGTCGGTCACCTTACCGGTAATGGCCGGGCCGTCCGCAAGCATGGGATGCGCGGTTGCAAGAAGACAGAGCAAGAAGAACAAGAGCGCACGGCCCACGGCCGGAATTGTACGCATTGAATAAACGTAACACAGGCTGACGAGATGCGTCTTTGCCACCGCTCGCGATTTCGCAAGCCGTCATTTCGTTGAAGCGCCACGCCAATCGATGAACAGAGCGAGAGCTTCAATCGCACGAGCCACTCGGGCATTATCTCCCGTTGCGGCGAGGTCCAAAAGCAGGCCGCGGGTAGCCGCGAGCAACAAAGTCGCCTCGGTGGCCTGCAACTTTGCGGGAATACTGGCCATCTGTATGAACTTCTGCCAATGGGAGAGCGGATCTTCGAGGACGCCGGGGTAATCCTGAGGGTTGCGAAGGGCCAGCGCATAGAGCTCGAAAATAAGGCGTATGGCAGGTCTGACCTGCGGTGCGCTCATACGCTTCCAGTACCAGCGCAAAAACTGTGGCAGCGTGCGCGGTTTCTTCCCGGCGCGGAACCAGGATTGAATTTGAGCATCCCCATATTCGCGCAGGCCGATCAGGATCTGGCGCATCAATCCTTCGCGCGAGCCGAAGTGGTAGACGAGCATGCGAGCGTTGGTCTTCAGGGCTTTTGCCAGGGGCCGCAGGGCCAAGTCCGCCACTCCATGGGAGAGAACATAAGCAACGGCTTGATCGCGGAGCTTTGCGCGGATGCGGGGGTCCGGTGGTCGGGCCATGGAACACTCCTTGTCAATTACTGTAACATGTGTTACAGTAACAGAATCGGACGGCGATTGCAAACTTTCCGGAACAGCCGGTTCGCGGAAGCCGGGCACGAAGAGTTTGGCCGATCAAGGAGGATCGTATGCGCAAAAGATTGTTGTTACTGCTTGGATTGGTGATCTGCACGCCGGCACTGGCACAACAGACCGGGGAACAAGAGAAGAACAAGCAGGTTGCTCGAAGCTTTTTCGAAGAGGTACTCAACCAGGGACATTTGGAAAAATATGCGGAGTCTCACAGCAAGGATTTCGTGGCGCATGCCGGCGATCGCGAAGCAACTCTGGAGGAGGACATGGGCATGGCGCGGGAGGAACGCAAGGCCTTCCCCGACATGAAAATGAGCGCGAATCATATTGTTGCGGAGGGAGACCTGGTGGTGGTGCATTGGACTGTGTCGGGAACCAATACGCAGCCAGGAATGGGATTTCCGGCAACCGGCAAATCCATGAAGACTAGTGGCATGACCCTGTTCCGCTTCAAAGATGGGAAAATCGTCGAAGAGTGGAACGCCTGGTGCATGCTGTCGGTCATGCGGCAGTTGGGATTACTCCCGCCGCAGCAGTGATGAAACAGGCTGCCTGGGCAGATCGCTATCTTCGTTCGCCGACGTACCAGGGGGCGCTGACGGTGAAGATGCGCTCATTGCCTTGCACGAGGAGCAGCCATTCCAGAAGGCGGCCCCGCTGATTGTGGAGGAAGTACTCAAACCAGCGGTCTTCGACGAGTTCCGGTATGACGACGATGATGTTGCGATCGGGATGCTGCCTGGAAAGATCGAGAATGAACTGAATGATAGGAATGATGATGAAGCGATACGGCGAAGGCAGGATCTGAAGTTTCGGCGCTTCCCTGCCTGATGCCAGGAAGGGCTGCTCGACGTAGCGCTGCCAGTCTTCGGTGAGCAGTTCGGAGTTTTCGGCGGGTTCAACGTGCAGGGCGAGCACTTCGGTGGAAAGGCGGGCGGCAAATTCGATGCCCTGGCGGGTGATGTTGCTCCAGCGGTCGATGGGAACAACCGCGATAGGAGGTTGGCTGAGAGCTGCCGGATTGACGGGAACCCTGCAACTGGTCAGAAGTTTGACGTTGTGGTAGTGGCGGCGGACGAGGGTGAAGAGAAAAATCGTCAGCGGAATGAACAGCAGAGTAATCCAGGCACCTTCCACGAATTTCGCGACCAGAACAACGACAACTGTGACACCCGTGACTAACGCTCCGAAGCCGTTAACGAACGCGCTCCTGACCCAGCCCAGCCCGCGCTCCCTGCGCCAGTGCATCACCATGCCGAATTGCGAAAGTGTGAAGGCCAAAAAAGCGCCCACCGCATAGAGCGGGATGAGGCGATCGGTGACGCCGCCAAAAAGAATAAGCAGGCCGCCGCAGAGCACCGCAAGGACAACGATGCCGTAGGTATAAACGAGCCGGCGGCCCCGATAACCGAACGCGTGCGGAAGATAGTTATTCTGCGCGATGGCGCGGCAGAGGCGCGGGAAATCGGCGAAAGCGGTGTTGGCGGAAAGCGAAAGAACGAAAAGAATTGAGCCGATGGTCAGGTAGTAGAAAAAGCCTCTCCCGAATATAGCGGCGATAAGCATGGAGAGAAGGCTTTGGTAACCGGGCTGGCCGGGATCGGTGGCCGCGATGCCGTAGGCCTTCACAAGATAGGAAATTCCCGCAAGCAGTATCGCCAGGACGAAAATGATCACGGTGAGAGAACGCTGTGCGTTTTTCACCGCCGGCTCGCGAAAGGCTTTCACGCCGTTGCTGACGGCCTCGACACCGGTTAATGCCGTGCAGCCGCTGGCGAACACCTTCAGCAGCAGCCAGTACGTTACGGCTTGCGTCATTGGCGGCGGAGGTGGGAGAGGCGCCACGGGAGTTGGATGTCCTCCGCTCACGAGAACTCGGATAATGCCTGCGACGATGGTGATGAGAAGCGTGCCGACAAACAGATAGGTGGGAACCGCGAAGGCCAGGCCAGCGTCGCGCACGCCGCGAAGATTGACGATGGTGATGATAATAAGAATGCCGACGCAGATCGAAACAGTGTGAGGCAGCAGGGACGGAGCCGCCGAGACCAGAGCGCCGACTCCCGCGGAAATGCCTACGGCGGCGGTGAGGATGTAATCAGCGAGGAGCGCGGCCGCAGCAAGCAGGGATGCAGATGCGCCAAGGTTGAATCGCGCCACAGTGTACGAACCGCCGCCGGAGGGATAAGCAGCGATGGTCTGGCGGTAGGAGAAGTACACGATCACCAGCAACGTAATGATCGCGGCGCTGACCGGAACGATATAACGAACGCCGAGAAGTCCCAGAGGAATCAGAAGGCTCAAAGCGGCTTCCGGGCCATAAGCGGCTGAGCTTAGTCCATCAAGGCCAAAGATGGGGATGCCTTGCGCGGGACCGATTCGTTCGGCGCGCTCGTCACTGGTTTTAATGGGCTTGCCGACAACGAGATCAAGTATGTTCATGGGCGATTGGGTGAAAAGTATACGATTCCAACGGGGATGCGGCAAATTGAAGTTGGAGCAGCAAAAGAACCCGCAGTTTTACGGCTGCACAGGCTGTAAAGTGACTGGAGTTTGTCCGATAGGCGCCGCGGGCTTTTTGCTTTTTGGTTGTTTTGTGTTTGGGGTGCCAGTTCCCTCCCCCGATTGCTGCGAGAGTTGCTTCTCTGGCTTAAATGGCGATACCTGGTCGGTACTAATTCGCCTGAGAAGCAATCTACTGTCGCCGTCCGCGAGAACCAGTTTGACCTCGTCCTTGCTCAACCACTGAACGACGGCGGGCGTGACATGTTGATCCGGAAACTGGAAATGCAAAGACCATGAAGTGGGGTCCTTCGTGTCGATTGTGTACGTCCCCTTAGTTTCCAATTGGTGGAACACGCCCTTCTGAAATTCATGATCGCTGAAAAATATTCGTTGTGGGTAGAGCTCGAGCGGGGTTTGCTCGGATTGTTCGTCCTCCTCAAGAATCGCCCATGATCCTTGCAGTCCGGTGGCGGGAATTTGCGAAGCGATTTCCGCGGCCAGATTCCGATCAAGTTGCTCCTTGCGGGCAAGGTTTTCGGTTCGTCGCGCGGCGTCGGCGGAATCGCCGAAGATCGACAAGCGCAACGGCGCAGTCAAGGTTAAGCAATGGATAGCGCCCTGTGACTTGGCTGCGGCCGTGGCCTCGATGGGGACGATTTCAGTCTTTGGACCAAACGCGGCCGCAATCTGATTCAAGGCGGAAGCCTGTATGTCTGTCTCATAATCCTTATAGGAAGGAACAAGAAGCTGCCTGTACCCGTCGGTGCCGGCCCGTACCAGCGCATTTAATACAGTTGGATAGTAGGTGTGGCCGTCCGCGGGAATTCTTGGAAATGGCGAAGAGACTGAAACAACTTCGTAGCCGAGGCGCGTGAGCCGCTCGGCATCCATTTCCATTGCCAGCTCGGCGTTGACCGCCAAGTCGCGTTCGGAGTTGCTCAATTTGCTCCAATACTCCGCGGCGAACGGTTTTGAAAGGTCATAGGAAGCCAGCAGGATACGATTGCCGCCAGCCGGGAGCACGAACATATCCACGTGTTCGATGACGGGGCCGGGCAGAGGATCAAGGTAAGTCACATTCTTGCACCCGGCGATCTTTTCGAGTTCTTTGTCCAGATTGGTGTTTTGGTCCTTATTCCGGGAGAGGAATCCGCGGGTGGTGAGGCATCGGCCATCTTCTAATTTGAGTAGATTTCCACCGTCCAGCGCGATTGCCGAGCTTTTGTAATTGAAATCAGGAGCAGCGAGAACCGCATCCGCAATATCGAACGCGGAATTATTGTCGTTGAATCGTTGGATAGAGGATTCGTTCACAATCTGGGTGTATTCACGAAGCAGATAAATTCTATCGTCGATGGCGGAAACCACAGCTTTGTGAGCGTCAGGCGCCGATTGTTGAGAGAAATCGTCCGGCTGATCTTCCTGCTGCCGGGTTTCGAGCAACTTCAGCCGGGCTGTCTCCAGTTCCTGCAGCTTCTCCCGCTTCACCTCTTCCGCGCGAATATCGAAGTACCGGAAATGCACGACGTCCGCCGAATCCCCGTTTGCGGCAATTTGCGGCCCGAAATCACGGATCCATACGGCGTCATGCGGCACGATTTTCATGCGGAGCCGATCGGTCCTGAACAACTCGCAGATCTGAAATTCCTTACATCGCTGATGCACAGCGTCCTTTGTGGTTTCGTCGGGCGCCAGCAGCAGGACCGGTCCGAATTTAGCCGTCTCACGCACAATATTCATCTGAATCTCGAGCAGCTGCTTGTCGACTTTGAGAGTTTGCTCGGAATCACCCATTAGTCCTTCTCTCACGTGCCGGTCGTGTTCTGCAGGGGGACCCAACGCCTGGAGCGACAAGACCACAACGTCGCTCGCCGAGTGTTGTGCCGGAGCCGGAATGGTCTGCGCTCGTGAACTCGCGGCGGGAAGAATAAAAAGAAACAGAAGGAACACAAGGCCGGCTGCCCCCCTATGAGTTCCACTCTTGATCATGCAATTTCTCCGCTTATCAAAATTCCACCTTCAGAAAACCGAACGTCTTTCGTAGCGTAAGCGCGAGTGAGCGTTTCGGCAAGGCCCGAGGAAAGGAGGGCGAGGCCAAGGCCGTGGGCGGCCGGCGCTAGTGGCGAACTATTTTTTATTCAGCGCTCGGATTTGTTCGAGCAGCGTGTCGATTTCTTCCGCGGTCAGTTTCCCGGCGAACTTGGGCATGTGGCCTTTGCCGTTGGCGATGATGTTCCGCAGTTCTTCGGTGGAAGCGACGGCAGTTTTGTCGGAGATAAGCGATGGCCCGCCGAAATGGCGGCCCTCCGCGGTTTTGCCATGGCACTTGGCACAGTTTTTCTGGAAGACGGGGTTCGCGGTCAGGCTCGCATCAGCCGGAGGGTTTTGCGCGAAGACAGCCGCAAACGCGAAGAGCACAGAGCACGTGGCAATGATGAGCGGGTACGTTTTCAAGTCGGACCTCATCGAACTGGATTTGATTCGAGAGTGTAGATGCGTTCCCGTCCTAAAGGGTCTCCCCAGAGGACGCCCCTTTGCATTGCGTCCGCTCACTCAAGAAAAGGATTCCTTAAAGGCGGAATCTCAGTACCCGGCGATGAGGCGAATCGCGCGATCTGTTCCTTGATTGGCTGGCGAAAGAATTCGTCCTCTGGCGCATACTTCAATGCATCCGAGTACGCTCGCAATGCCTGCTCACGCGCACCGTTCTTCAGCAACAGGTTCCCTAGCTCTATGTCCACAAAAAAGGCGGTAGGATCCATTTCCAGAGACTTACGAAAAGACTGCTCCGCAACAAATAGCTCAGGTTTTTCCGCATAGACTTTCTCGATTCCATGGAAATAGAGAGCGGCAGCCGCGTCACCGGGCGAAAAAAATGTACCGTGGTAGACGAACAGATTCCCGAAGCGGGCCACTGGTGTCGCCTCTCGCAGCGCGCGCCGATCCCAGAAGGTATTGGGAGATAGAAAGTTGGATTCGACGAAAACTGTACCGGACATCTGAGGCTGGCTGAGTCGTGGCAGGTCACGCTCGATGTCGCGGCCGAGATACTCCATATCACGTCCCCTTAGTTCGTCATCGCTCGAGAAGGTAATGACGTAGGGCGTTTCTCGTGAGGGCTTCACGAACTGGCAGTAGTATTTCACCATTTCTTTAGTGCGCTGACCAAGATTCACGCCTTCGTCATCGAAATAATTGTGAGCGTTCCTGGTTCCCCCTACAAACTCGTTGAAGTATTCCCAGGGCCGCAGGAGTGGCAGCGCCGAGGCACCGGCGAAGAAATAACCAGCCAACATCGTTGCCCTCAGACTTCGGGAATTCGATGCCAGCGCCCTCTCCGCGAAAAGCCCGGCGAAGATGGCTAACAGAACTACCACCGGCATCGCATGCCGGATGCCCGCGTAGGTCGCGCCCTGCGACAGGACGAGGAGAAACAAAAGACCTGCGGCAAGAATGACCCCAGCCGGGAAATTCCATCTCCCCGGCAAACGCCGCGCAAAGAAGAAAATCAGGCCCAGCACACACAACACACTCAATCCGATTGGCAGTTTCACTGCGATCATCGCCGGGGAAAAATACTTCGGGCCTTTTCGGAAGTACATGCGCCCAAAGACCAGTTGAGGAGCCAGCCGCCCTTCCATTCCGGCATGAACCGTGTCTGCAAAACCCCAGAGATAGCTGCGCGGGACGATCCGGGTGGCGTTCATTCCCACAAGGACGGAATGGTAGAAGGGAGTGTTCACATCTCGTATCTTGTCTGCAAGTGTGCGATTGAAAGAATCACGCCCTGTGCGCGTTTCTGCGTATCGAAAGAAGTAAAATCCCCACAAAATCACCAGGGCTCCCGCCAAAACAGCTCCGATCTTCAACAATCTTCGCCATCTCGCGTCGCCCGTTTCCGTCAGCGGCCGCCAGAACGCAAGCCACAAACCAATTAACGTCACGCTCAGGAGCACCACGGGCGCAGAATGCTTTGCGGCGAGGTCCAGTCCAAGAAACGCGGAACACGCAGCAAGGTCGGTCCAGACCCAATCGCGGAAGGCCCTTGTTGCAAGAACGATGGACGTTCCAGATAGAAGCGCGACAGGCAGGTCGGTCATGACCACCGGCCAGTGCGCCGCCACCGTCGGGTCAATCACCAAAAACAGCAATGTTCCCAGCGCGACGCGCGCGTCAAACACTCGTTCCAGCGCAAAGGCCAGCGATACCAGTAGCAGCCCGTTCAGCAGAAACATCGCCGCTCTTGCGCGCCGCTGCACCGAATCGGGATCGTTTTTCCGGAATACCGCGGTCTCGGTAAACTTCCGCTCATCGGGTTTATCTGTAAATTGCCGCAGGGAATCCAACTGGAAGCCGGTACCCGCGATAAAGCTTCCGACCCACAGCTTCACCAGTGGTGGATGCTCGGGATTAATCCGGAAATCTCCATACTTCACATAGGAAACGCCCGCGGCAATGTGATAAGCCTCATCAATTGTGAATCCATCAAATCGGGTTGCTATCGCCGATCGCACGACCCCCAGTCCGACCAGCAGAAGCGCCAGCCCCACAAAGGTGCCGAACCCGATTTTGCGTTGGCTCTTAGGATCTTGGGAAGATCCGGCGGATGGAAAGGTCCGGGAGTCGCGCATGGCTTCGTCTCCTTGGCGCGACATCATAGCAGCAACTCGACAAACATGCCCTCTTCAGTCGGTTTACCGATGATGCCCATTCCGGTAGCGATAGGGTCGATTTACGAGTTGATCAGAAATGTGAGGACTCCACTACGTCAACCGGATTATTCTCGGTTAATTTCTCTTATCTAGTAGCGTCGTCGGCTTTCAGCAAGTCTCACCCGAAAAAGTGAAGCTGCTGCCCAACCATTGGTTCGAATTGTGACGCCATTCCAGATTCGAAGGTCAAATGAATGGCTTGCCGCTGAACGGGTATGGTGCTCCTAGTACGCATGTGCGCAGGTGCGGAGATTGCCAGTATTTGACGCATTCCTTCAAACGCAGACTTCCTCGTATGCAAGCCAGAGTATGAGCATAGGTCCGACTTCAGAAAAACCACCTTAGTGCTCGAAGGGTTGTTGACTTCACACGTACTTGGCGGTAGGTTGCTGCTACTTACATATAAGTGTGTGTTCACGAACGATGCAGGCTTTCCAGGAGCCCTCATGAGGAAGCACTATGGTTTTTCTCTCATCGAATTGCTGATCGTCGTGGCCATCATTCTGATCATAGCAGCCATTGCAATCCCGAACCTGATCCGCTCGAAAATGGCGGCCAACGAGGCTTCGGCCGTGGCTTCCCTGCGTACAATCAATACCAGCGAAGTGACTTATAACAATACGTACCCGGGGACGTATGGCACGCTCGCGCAGTTGGGTCCGGGGGGAGTGACCTGCACTACTGCAAGCTCCGCGAACGCCTGCTTGATCGACGATACGCTAGCGAACGCGTCCTCTGCGGCGACTCCCAAGAGCGGCTACTACTTCACCATCGGCGGCGATCTAATCAACAACTACACTACCTTTGCGCAGCCCTCAGCTCCCGGCTCCACGGGAACGCGCTCCTTCTGCTCGGACCAGACGCTGGTGATTTTCTACAATCCCACCGGCGGCGCTTGCACCACGACCACCGGCAGTCCACTGTAGTAAGTTTAGTTACACGAATTGGCCGATACGGTCGAGATGTCGTAGTTCATTTGAAAAATCGCGACAACCGCTAGCGAGGCTGGGATTGGGTTGACTCTTGGTCAAGCCCATCGACGCTCTGCGCATCGAGCAGGGGGCGCGATGTCGCGCGAACATTGCGAATCGTTGCGCCCTTTCCATTGCGCAACCAAATCGAGGCAAACGAGGGTGAGCTGGCCTCGCCTTGAAAACCATCAATGACAAGACCCTTAAAGTCATCCGCTTGGATGGCGTGCTGGTAGAACGCCGGGAAATCGCCATTCCAATGCACTTGAATCCCGGTCAATGAGAGACCGGACACGTTGTGCGCGAACACGGCGGAAAG
>CAYOOS010000095.1:9595-11615 GCA_964405585.1 uncultured Acidobacteriaceae bacterium
ACAGAAATCGTGATGGGTTCGCCCGCGCCCCACCAGGGACCGTCGATCAGCCGCGTTTGAATGGATATGTTGGAGAAAAGAAGATTCTCGATAATTTCGGAGCTGCGGGCTTGGATGCCTATGCCGCGGTTGCTGTCGGTGATGATGACGTTCTGAAATGCCAGGTTGCGGACGTCCTTTGCCGAAGGGCCAATGCGAATCGCGGCGGACCGGCTGCGCAGCGTAACGTTGCTGACCGTAATGTTTTCCGTGGGTTCCTGGCACCACCCATCAGTGCACGGACCGCCGATGACAAGCGCATCGTCGCCCGCTTCAATGTAGCTGTCGGAGATGGCGGCGTTCCGCGAAGTGGAAATGTCCAAGCCATCGCTGTTTGGAACAAGCAGGCTGTTTCGAATGTCCAGGGCGCTGACGAAAATGTGATCGCTGCAACCGATGTGGATGGTCCAGTTCGGGCTGTCGCGGATGTGAAAACCGCGAAGCAGAAGTCCATCCACATGGAGCGCCAGAAAAAGAATCCCCGGCCTCGACAACATGCGGACTGGCCCTTCCCGAACCTCGCGCATGCGCGCCACCAAAGCTTCACCCTGCCGGGTTTGCGCGGGATCGAAGAAGGGTTCAAAGTGCGCGTGCGCGGCGTCCGTGAAGGCGCGGCCGTTACCGTCGATGGTCCCTTCGCCAATGATGGCGATGTTGTGCACGTTTTCCGCCAGCAATAAGGCAGTGTCGCGTTCCTCGGAAGCTTTTTCAGTTCGCAGATAGTCGCGGAGATCGGAACTTCCCAAAATGGTCGATCCGGGCTCAAGCTTCAGCGTGATGTTGTCCAGCAGACGAATCGTCCCGGTGCGGTAAGTTCCAGCGTCAAAGACAACCGTGCCGCCGCCACGTGAATGACACGCCTGAATGGCAGCGTTGATCGCCGTGGTATCCAGTTTCTGGCCATCCCCCGCCGCACCAAAAGCGCGCACGGAACAGTCGCTCGGTGCGGTCTCTGCGAACGCTGCACCACTTCCAATCACAACTACTGCCGAAATGATCGAAACTTTGCAGAGGAAACGCCGGGAGAAAAGTTTGGGGCTCGAACGGAGCGCGCTTTTTTCTTGGAAGAACATATTCGCCCTTCTGCGGCTAGGATCTGAACCACAATTTCCATTCTAGCTTTCCGGCTGAATGGTAACCAGGCATCTGCCGTTCTATTATCCGCTTTCCCCGTTTCCGGGTTTATCGCCCACTTGCCGTGGCCACCATTGACGCAGTCGCGCTCTTAAGGCATGCTCCACTCGTTCTGTATTTTCCTGACGATGAATGGTCGAATCAGATGATGACTCGCGGTACGGTGTCGCGCACGATGGTAACGTTGGGTTGCGTTGTGCTGCTTGTGGCTGCTGCCGTGCATTGCCTCGCTTATCTAAAGTTCGCCGCCCCGGCGGTGCATGCGTCCAATCTGCCGATTGCTCTGCAATCTGTTTTCGAGGTTGCCTTTCTCTCGATGGCGTGGAGTTGGATCGTCCTTGCACTCATTGTACTGGTCGTCACCTTCGCGGAAGCGCGTTTGCGCAAGCCCATCGCCCTGATCTGCGGCTTCGCTGTCTTGATTCAGGCTGTATGCACTGTTCCGATGGTGGGGTTTTTCATCGGAAACGAAATGATCGGTGCCGCATCCTTGTTAATCATTATCGGCTGCCTTTTGTTCCACGGTTCGCGGGTTAAGACCTGATAGCCGCGAGCCGCCTTTTGCCGATCGAAAGCAAATCTGGGTACTGATACATACATGGACGGTTTGGGCGTTTACCAGGACTTGACCGTTTAGTCTGTCACTTTCAGGATTGTTTCTGGGTGGGACCCGACCGACCTTCCCTGGTCATCGCGGCTGCTAGAACGATGCATACAGAGCGCCATGTTCTTTATTAGCTCGAGTTTGGAGGGCGAAGCACAAACGCCACGAAGATAGACGAAGAAACGGAGCTTCCTCTTTGCTGCGCAGGTTGGAACTTCCAATTCTTCAATGCTTCCATACAAG
>CAYOOS010000096.1:0-11593 GCA_964405585.1 uncultured Acidobacteriaceae bacterium
TAACGAACTCTCAAGAGGCCATGGGATTAGTGGACGACTTGACACAAAAAACGCCCGGGCTCATCACCCGGGCGTCTCGCCTTACTGAAAACTAACAACTGAAAACTGACAACTAGTAAATATCGTACTGCTCCCAATGCAAGGTAGCATCCGACTGAATAATGATGTGCTTGTGCGCGTTCTGCTCAAGCTCATCGATCAAAATGGACTCGCGCGTCTTCAACGCCTTGGCAATTTCCGGATGCACACGCAGGGTAAGGTTCGGCCCTTCGTGCTCCGCCGTGGCCATCTTGCGCGCTTCCGACTGGATTTCGTAGCACAGTGTGGGGATGGACTTGACCATGCCCGACCCCGTGCAGTACGGGCAAGGCTGGCACAGCACGCGTTCCAACGCCTGCTTGGTGCGTTTGCGCGTGATGCACACCAGTCCAAACTCGTTGAACGAGAGTGCCTTCGACGGCGCCTTGTCCTGCTCCAGCGACGATTGCAGCGCCATCAGCACCTTCTCGCGGTTCCGCCTCTCTTCCATGTCAATGAAGTCCACCACGATGATGCCGCCCAGGTCGCGCAAGCGAATCTGCCGCACGATCTCCTTCACGGCTTCCAGGTTGGTCTTCACAATCGTGTCTTCCAGGCGCGTCGAGCCCTTGCCCACGAATTTGCCCGTGTTCACGTCAATGGCCACCAGCGCTTCGGTATGGTTGATAACGATGTAGCCGCCGGACTTCAGCCACACTTTGGCGCGCAGCGCCTTGTCCAACTCATGCTGGATGCCGAACTCCTCGAAGATCGGCTGCTCCTTCGTATAGAGCTTGACCTTGCTGACGAGTTTCGGCTGGAAGCGGCTGACGAACTCCACTACCTTGCCGTACTCTTCTTCGTTGTCAATCCAAATGCCCGTGAAATCGTCGCTCACGTAATCGCGCAGGATGCGTTCCACAAGGTTCAAGTCGCGGTGCAGCAGCGCCGGCGCCTTTCGGTCGTCGTGCTTTTGCTTGATCTCGTTCCACGTTCTGCCCAGAAATTCAATGTCCGTGCGAATCTCATCGTCCGTGGCGCCACCTGCCGCCGTGCGTACGATGAAGCCACCGGGATAGCTGCCTCGCGCCTCGCCAACCAATCGGCGAAGCCGCGAGCGGTTTTCCGCACTGGCAATCTTGCGGGAAACTCCAATGTGGTCAATCGTCGGCATGTACACCAGGAAACGTCCCGGCAATGCCACGTGGCTGGTGATACGTGCGCCCTTCTTGCCCAGAGGTTCCTTGGCAATCTGGACCACGATGTCCTGCCCCGCCTTCAGCATTTCGGAGATGAGTTGCGGACGCCGCTGCGGTGCGTGCCCGCTGTGCCCGCGATGAGGACCGCCATGTGGGCGCCGCTCAAATCGCCCGCGGCCCCGATCTCCTCCGCGGTCTCCTCCCCGATCACTTCCACGATCACTTCCCCGGTCGCCACGATCTCCGCCGCGATCCCGGCGCCCGTCGTGCCGTCCACGGGGTCCTCGGTCATCCCGGCCGCGTCCGCCGCGCATCGGCCGTTGAAAGCGCGAACGCGGGTTGCTGCCGATACGTGCCGAATCACGCCGCATAAATTGCTCGGGTGGTGCGTTCGGGTTGCGCGGGCTGCGCGTTTCGCCCGGCAACAGCACAACGTCTTCCTCGATAATCGTCTCGCTGGGTGCGCCCTGCGTCGTGGTGGACTCGAACCGTTCTTCCTCGCGGGGTTCTCCAACCTCACCGCGATCGAAAGCGGCCTTCGCCGCTTCGATTACTTCCTGATGCTCTTCTTCTTGACGGTCTTCGCGATCTTCTTGCGCTTCCCGTTCGTCTTGCTCTTCCTCGGTTTCCTCTTCGCCTTGTTCGGGCTCGTAATGCTCGGTTTCTTCCGCAAGCTCTTCCTCGGTCAAGTGATCTTCGGCGTCATGCGCTTCTTCGTGGCTTTCCTCGTGGAGGGCCTCATGAAGGTTGCCGTGCCGCCCATTACCTTCGTCGTCGAATACTGGGCCGCCCACGTGTGAATCCGCCTCGGCTCTCGCTTGAGTCTCTTCATGCTTGGCTTCGACCAGCCGTGAAGAAAGCGCGGAAAGTTCCTCTTCGCTGAGTCCCGAAGTCTCGCTGTGATGCGCTGCCGCGTGCGCTTCCTCGTGATGCTCTTCATGGTGCTCTTCCGCATGCGCTGTTTCCTGCTCCGCAGTTTCCGCCGCGGCCGCCGCTTCTTCCGGCTGCGCTTCACCACCACCGGCTCCGTCACCTTCGGATTCGGTGTCCGCTAATACCCAGTGCGGCAAACTCCCGGAAAAACGACGTGGCACGCCGGAATTCGGCTGCATGCCTACTGCCGGACGACCTTGCTGTTCTGTGAAATCTGGCTGACGTTCCTCGGGCTCGTGATCACCCAGCGGTTCGACTGGCGTTGGTACCGGTCGCCCGCGATATTTCGCCAGCGATTCGCCCGGCAGCACTATATCGTCCTCTCGCCGTTCTACCGGCGCGCTTGGCCCGCGATCCACTGGGCCACGGTCAGTTGGGCGCCGGCTGTCAAAGCCGCGCGAATCGCGCTCCCCTTGCGGTGAAGCGTACTTCGATGGTGGCAAATTGCGCCCGCCCTGGCCATGAGGACGTCCACCGCGATCCCGGTCGCCGCCTCCGCTTCCGCCACGGCGCCGTCCCCAGCGTCCGCCGCGTCCGCGGCCTCGTCCACGATCGCCGCCTCGATCCCCTCCGCGATCTCCACCACGGTCCTGCCCCGGTCCGCGATCGTTTCCGACGCGTGGCGGATAGTTCCGTGTGGGATTGTAGGAGGGAGCAAAATTTTGCGGCGCGGAAGCGTTGGAATCCGGCTGGCGCTCTTCCTGTTCCGAAGCTTCCGGTTCTGGCGCGAATTCTTCGCCGCGCGGTTCATCTATGGTGTTGCCGGGCTCCACGCCGTGAGCAGACTCGTGCCCGCGATACTCGTCGCTGCGCCTGGGCGCTTCGTAACCGCCGCGCTCCTGCCGTTCTTCTTCCTGGTGCACTTCTTCGTGTACACCTGCAGCCGCCGCGAGCGTTTCCCCGGGCAGTACTTCAATGGCCGGTTCACCAGCAGCCGCAAGCGCGGGCGCCGGTGCATCTCCGTGACCCTGGCCGTGATCGTAGTCTTCGAGGTTTTCGAAAACGTCGCTCACATACAGGAACGCATCTCCATCCAGGCCGATATCCACGAATGCGGATTGCATGCCCGGCAGGACGCGTGTGACTTTTCCTTTGTAGATGCTGCCGACGAGCGCAAATTCTTTCTCGCGCTCAATGTAGATCTCGACTAGCTGTCCTTCTTCCAAAATGGCGACACGTCGCTCGTGCGAGCTCGCCGATATAACCAATTCTTTCGACATGAAAACTCCTTGGGATGCACCGCCGCTGGAACCTCTCGTTCGGGGGTCCAAGGCAGGGCGCCGCCCAGACGCAAGTCTGGACACGCGGGCGACAACTGTAGGGTTGCGGCATTGCGTTCGTAGCGGGAGGGAAGGGCCGCACTGCGGCTCTCGTACTTCAACCTTCTGCTAACGAGGCTAGGCCGTTGCCGGAATCTTCCCGGGGTAACGGCGGACGATGCTTTCCTCACTCTTCAAATTCCTTCTTGTTAAGCAACCCCGGCTTCACTCAGGGTTGCCGGTCCGGCGCACCCTCCCTGAACTGAGGTGATGCGCTCGGGACTGGCTATGGCTTAGTTAACGAACCGGCGCAGCCGGACATTCATTACCAGGCCTATTGCCAGAAATACAAACAACGTGGCCGACCCTCCGTAGGACATCAACGGCAATGGAATACCTGTTACTGGCATTGCCCCGATGACCATGGCCACATTCACTAAGACGTGAAAACCCAACGCCGCTGCCACGCCCATTACCAGAAACATTCCCGCGCGGTCCTTCGCCCGCTGGGCGTTCTGCACTAAACGCAACAACAACGCCATGTACAGCCCCAAAGCAAGCAGCACGCCTTTGAATCCCTGTTCTTCCGCCCAGGCCGACATGATGAAGTCGGAGTACCGGACCGGAATATACCCAAGTTGATTCTGGCTGCCGTTGCCGAAACCTTTCCCCCAGAATCCGCCCGAGCCCACGGCGATCTTCGATTGCAAGACCTGGTAGCCGGAGCCTTTCGCGTCTTCCTCGGGATGCAAGAACGATGTGACCCTTTCCTTCTGGTACGGCTTCATGAAATGCCACCCGACGGGCAGCATCATGACGCCGATCAATACAATTGCCGCAGCGTGCTTCCATTGCAGCCCTGCCAGAAATGCGCCGACGACCAACATGGGCATCAGCACAAGAGCTGTTCCCAAATCGGGCTGCTTCAAAATTAACGCCAACGGCAGTCCCACGATTAACCCTGCTTTGATTAAATCCTGCAGGGAGAGCTCATCCGTGCGCACTTCCGCAAAGAAGCGCGCCAACACTATGATTATAATCAATTTGACCAATTCTGACACCTGGAGAAATTCCCCCAGGATGGGGATCCACCTTTTCGCCCCGAACCGCGTATGACCCACCAATAAAACCGCCAATAAAGCCACTATTCCTATAATGTACAAAACCGGCGCCTGGTCCATGATCAGGTGATAATCCACCCGCGACAACGCGAACATCAGCACCACTCCCACCACCAGCCAGCGAATCTGCTTCGTGTGCATCCCCACCAACGCGCTTCCGTGCGTCGCCGAATAAATCTCGATCACCCCCAGCGCGCAGATCGCCGCCAGGATAGCCACCAGCCACCAATCGTAATCGCGTGTTCCCGGTGCGTCCTTCATTCTCTTTTTCCCAGCAGATCCTTCAATTGGCGTGCGGCTTCTTTGGCAAACCTGCCGCCAGAACCGCGGTGGACTGATCCGGCTTGCTCACGGCCTTCGGTTCTTCGGCAACTTCCGTCGGTGTTCCATTCGCGAACTTGTGCTGCTGATAATCCGCCTTGTAATCTCCCTGGCCTTTCTTCGCCTTCTTGTCGTAATACGCCTTAACGATATCTCGCGCCATCGGGCCAGAGGCTAGCGCTCCATGTTCGCCACCTTCCACCAGCGCGCTCACAACGATCTCCGGATTCCGTCTGGGTGCGTAACCCACGAACCACGCATTGTCCTTGTTCTGGCTCAAGCTCTTCCCCAGTTTGCTTCGTTCGTTATTACTCATCACTTGCGCGCTGCCAGACTTGCCGCAAAATTCGATCCCTTGCAATTTCACGGCGCCACCTGTTCCGCCTTCATTCACCACGCCGTACATCCCCTGCGTCACTTGCTCCACGGTATCTTCCGCCAGATCCACGCGAACTTCTCCCACATTTGGCGCGTCCTTCAGCAGGTGCGGTTGCTTGAAAATTCCGCCGGAGGCCACTCCGCCGACCATGTAAGCAAGTTGCAAAGGTGTTGCCGTCACCGCTCCTTGTCCAATGGCAACGGAAATCGTCGAACCGGGATACCACTTGTGATGGAACACCCGTTGCACCCACTCCTCCGAAGGCACCAGCCCGGGCTCTTCCGAAGGCAAGTCAATTCCTGTTTTCGAGCCCAGCCCCAGCATTTTCGCGTATTTCGAA
Organism: uncultured Acidobacteriaceae bacterium; assembly: GCA_964405585.1. Lineage (GTDB taxonomy): Bacteria > Acidobacteriota > Terriglobia > Acidiferrales > UBA7541 > Acidiferrum. Next base: position 5,571 of record CAYOOS010000096.1, read on the forward strand.
ATGCGATCGATGCCCAGTCTCATGCCCACGTTGTAAAAGAACACGTCGCAGGAATGCACGATCGCGGAATGGATTCCGACTACTCCGTGTCCGCCTTTGCCGTAGATGTGGCACTTGAACATGCGCCCATAGAAATTTGCGTACCCGGGGCAGAACGCCGTGAAGTTTTCTGGTGGAACCTTGGATTCCAGCATGGCCGTTGCCATCACGATCTTGAACACCGAACCCGGCGCCAATTGCGCTTGCGTCACGCGGTTCATCAGCGGGTGGTCTTCATCTTCATTCAGGCGCTGCCATTCTTCCTTGGAAACGCGGATGGCAAAATCGTTCGGGTCTGGCGCCGGACGGCTCACAAACGCCAGCACTTCTCCCGTGCGCGGATCGAGCGCCACAATCGCGCCCTTCTTGCCCTCCATCGCTTTTTCCGCAACGTCTTGCAGATCGTAATCAATCGTCAACTGAATCTGCTTGCCCGGAATCGCCTCCTGCTGCGTGAGGCGCATTTCTTTCATCTCTTTGCCCACGCTGTTCACGACCACCCGCCGCATCCCGTCCGTGCCCACCAGCAGATCGTTGTACTGCCGTTCCAATCCGCTCTTCCCCGCGAAGTCGCCCGGCCGCAGCTTCCCGTTGCTCGCTTCGATCTGCTGCTCACTCACTTCGCCCACATACCCGCTGGCATGCGACATGAATCCGCCCGGCAAGTATCTCCGCCGGTGCACCATCAGCATTTCCAGCAGCGGTATGTCTGCGCGATGCGATTCGATGAACGCCACGTCCGCCGGTGTCGCTTCCGGTTTGATCACAATCGGCTGGAATTTCGGCAGTTTCTCGGTATTGTTCAGCTGCTCCTTCAAATCATCCAGCGAGAGCCCCAGCCCATCCGCAATCGCAGGTAAGTTCTTTTCCACGGCCGCGGCATCATCGCGCAGCAGCAGCACGCTGAACGATGGGTAGTTATCCACCAGCACGCGTCCATCACGGTCCAGCATCCGTCCCCGCGGTGCAATTATGGGAATCGAGCGCACACGATTGCGCTCCGCCAGTTGGCCGTATTTATCCGCATCAATGACTTGGAGTTTCCAGAACCCGAGGAGTAGCAACGTGATCATGCCCACGATCACGTAGGAGGCTGCCGCCAGTCTTACTTGCGGCAATCGATTGTCGTTGCGAAACCAGTACGACACGCCGAACCTGCGCGCGAGCGTTCTGTTCTTCAGGGCTGAGCGGTGCCCGCTCGCGCAATCTCTCTGTTGGCAGCGAAGAAGCTCTTATCGTCCGTTCAACGAGGCCCGCCACAGCCTCCCTTGATCCGGTGCATCTCTCTCGTCGCCACGCAACCTCCGAACTCATCATCTTCCGGAAGTCTATTCAAAAGTAGCACTTGCACAGTAGGGGCGCAACCCGTTCCAAAGGGCAGGTGGCGCGTCATACAACGGGTCAGGTCGCCATCATGCAAACCAGCCTTTTCCACTCCACTTTCTAATGAATCGATTTTATCAATGGGAAATTGTGTTTTTTTTGTTTTTCGCTCCTGCTGCTCCCTCGTATAATAGTAGGTTCGTTGCCCTTTGGGAGGCCTTCTTGAGTCGAGTTCTATTCCGGTCCACTTATCTTCGCTGGCTCCTGCCAGTACTAGCCCTAGTCCTAATCCTCGTCGTTTCTTTCGGGGTGATGCGTTTGCGCTCCGCCTCCCCCATCGTGGACCGCTCCGCCTTGCAGACAGCCACCGTGCAATCCGGTCCTATGGTCTGCCGCGTCGAGGGCCTCGGCTCCCTGGTTCCCGAAGACGTCCGTTGGCTCACAGCGCGTACCGACGGCCACGTCGACCAGATCTATCTCCGCCCCGGCGCTCATGTGAAGACCGATACCATCATCATGCAGCTCAGCAATCCCGACCTCGATCGTCAGCTTACCGATGCGGAACTGGCCATGAAAAAGTCCGAAGCGGAACTCGCCAATCTTCGCGTTCAGTTGCAGGCGCAATTGCTCAACGAAAAAGCTCTGGAAGCTCAGCTCGAGGAGAGCGTGACGGAAGCCAAGCTGCAAGCCGATCGCGATGATGCCCTCTTCAAATTGCAGGTTGGCGCTTCCATCAATTCCAAGATTTCCCGTGCCCGCGCTGATTCTCTGAACACCCGCCTGCAAATCGAAAACGAGAAGCTCGGATTCGCCGAAGAAGCCCGCCAGGCTCAGCTCACCGCCAAACAAGCTGAAGTTTCACAGATGCAAGCTCTTTACTCTTTGCGCCAGGAGCAAAAAGAAGCCCTCCTTGTGCGCGCAGGTATGGACGGCGTGCTCGAGGAAGTTTCCACCGGCATCGGCCAGCAAGTCGGCCCCGGCTCAATTCTGGCGCGCGTCACCAACTCTTCCCGATTGATGGCGCGGATTCACATTCCTGAAGCGCAGGCCAGCACGATCGAGCTGAATCAGCTCGCGTCCATCACGCTTTCCGATCATGCCTACGCCGGGCACGTTGTGCACATTGATCCCAACGTGCAGAACGGCACCGTCAGCATTGACCTGAAATTTGCCGGGCCGCAGCCCCGCGAAGCGCGCTCTGATCTTTCCGCTACTGGCTCCATTGAAGTGGAACGAATTCCTCACACGACCTACGTGAAATGGCCGCTGCAGGCGCACGCCGACGCGCCCGTTTCTCTTTTCCGCATTTCTTCCGATGGCAAAGCCGCGCAGCGCGTCGAAGTCACTCTCGGCCGCTGCTCCAGCGACAGCGTGCAGATTGCCGATGGCCTGCTCCCCGGAGACAACATCATCGTCTCCGATATGTCCGCCTGGCGCCGTTACGATAACTTACAACTCAAGTAGCGCAAGTCATCCTTCTCATGGATGCTTCTGTAACAGCAGCGCCCAATCCAACCAGCCGGGAGCGTCGGGCGAAGTCCACGTTGCCCCCTCAGCGCTCGGCAGCGAAATCGTTTCTCCCGTGTTCGCGTTGAACCATTTCGCGTCATACATTCCAGGTTCGAGCTTGACCGCGACCTTCCCTCCCTTGGGAAGATACACGGCGTACACTTCTCCCGGCTTCGCGAGACAATAGGCATCATTGTTAACGAGTTCGTCGTGCGGCTCCGTCTTCCACCACTCGAAGCTCGTCAAGAAATCCACCATGTGCTCGTACTCTTTGAACATCACCATGGAATCGTCGCCGCGTCCATTGATCCAGCCACCGCCCGTGTTCGGCCAGATGTTCGTGCCGCGACGACAAGTTTCTCCTGCCGTTCCGTACGCACCTGCCATGGCAATGTCCCACGCCGTCCTGCGCAGCGTATCGGCAGAGTCTCCCGGCGGCGCGGGTGTCCACTGCGGGTAGTGGTCCTCGTACCCATACTCTTCGTTGGTCTGCGGAATAATCCGGCCTGTTTTTAATTGGATTTGCCGTTGTTCCAGCATCAGCGCATGTTGCCGCCTCGACCATTCTTGGATCGAAGTGAAACCCATCCAATCCGACGCACGATCCTGGTGCTCGATATGGACCGGATGGCTGGAAGCCAGGTGTTTGTACGGATCCCACGATTCGATCAACGTCCCTGTCTCGTGCGCCCATTTTTCATCGCGGAAGCTGTCCAGGTCATCTCCCAGGTCGTAGGTAAGGTTCGAGAAAGCGCTCAGCCGCGCCACGACGTAGCGGATGTACCTGCGCTCATCCTCGCTGCCCGCGGGCACGTGGTCATCGTGAGTGGCAATATCCAAAACCGCGGAAATAATCATGTCGTGCTCGCGCGCATAACGCAGCATGCGTTCCCACTTCTGCCAGTACGCCACGTTGTAGCGCGTATAGTCGGTTCCGGGGTTCTCGAAGCTCTGGGGTGACTTCACAACCCAAGGATGCAATAGCATGGTGAAATTCTCGCCGGTCATCACCGGTTCTCCCCAAGTCATGGTTGTTGTGCCCGCAATCAGCACGCGCATGCGGTTGATCTTCAGCTTATGGAGCCGGTCAATACTGTCTTGAATAGTCTTTTCATCGCGCCAGCCCACCAGCCAGTAGGCCGTCGTGCCGTTGAAGAAGTAGTGCTCTCCCGTGCCTTCCCAAATGAAATGCCAGGGGTACTGGCGATCCACGCGAATCGGGCCGCGCCGGTGGCCATCCGTCGCGTGAAACTTCCCCGAAAATGTTTTCTCAAAATCGCCCTGCCGGTATGCAACGGTGTAGGTATACTCGCCCGGCGTCGCGGGCATGAAGCGGATGCGGTAAACGCTGCCATCCGCCGAATCGCAGAAGCCTTCAACTGCGATTTGTTCTTTTGCCCCGGACTTCTGGAACGTTCCCCGGAGCGCAGCATCCATAAATGGATTGTGTGCGTCGGGCGTGCTGACGTTTACCGTCACTTCGATGAAATCATAGGCTCCCACGCTTTCGCTCGATTGCGAAAACGAAACCTCTTTCGTCGCCGCCATCAAACCCGGCGCCAGTACAAAAATGAGCCCAAGAAATCCTTTTTTTATTGTGCGGTGGAACATTCTTCCCCCTCGAATCGCAGAACTGGATGACCATCACAGCGGGGCCCACGCGGTTCTTGCACCCCGGCCCGCTATGTCCAAAGCGAAGCAACTCGAATTTTCAATTTGGACTTCTGGCGAGTACTTCGCGCGTATGCCAAGCATACTTCGATTCTCTTGGCCGGAGAACCAGTTCCCTAAGCAAGGCTCGTTAAGTTCCTTGTCAGAAGAGCAGAAGCGCGCCCGGCGCATGGCTCATCGCAACACCTGGTTCTTTTGCATTTCGTGCTTTCCCCTTGAATCAACTACAATTTCTTAGTCCTCCATGGCCTCTCTTTCGGATAAACCGCTGCGGCTCGCGCTCATTGGCATGTCGGGCGCGGGCAAATCCTTTTGGACCAAACACCTCGCGGCCCTGGGCTTCCCCGCAATTTCCTGCGACGATCAGATCGAAGCGCGCCTCGCTTCCGACCTTCAGGCGGGCGGTTTCAGCGGCATCAACGGCGTGGCTGCCTGGATGGGCTGGCCAGACCGCTCCACCTACCCCGAACGCGAATCGCAGTACCTGGCCGAAGAGACCGCGACGCTCGACGAGGTCCTTACCGGCCTCGAAAAAAATCCCCACAGCGAACTCATTCTGGATACCACCGGCAGCGTAATCTATTGCGGCAACCATCTCTTGCGCCGGCTCCGTCGCCAAATGGCCATCGTATATCTCGCGGCCTCCGCGGACGAACAGCAGCTTTTGATCCGCCGCTACCTGGAAGATCCCAAGCCCGTTTTATGGCGCGGCGCGTTTCAGTCAAAACCCGGTGAAGATCCGCGCGATACCGTTGCGCGTTGCTATCCGGCTTTGATCGCTGCGCGCCGGCAAAGCTATGAAGCCCTGGCCCACTGCACCGTCCCCGTTGCCGGTTTGCGGGAACTCTCTATTGATAACAACAAAAACGCAGCCTCCCCCGGCGAACGATTTCTTGAAAAAATCCGGGAGCAGCTTATGCGCCGGAAATAGCCGGGCCGCTACGAAACGAAGATGAGATACCGCAGCACTTCCGGCAAAGCACCGCTCACCTCTTTGCGAGGCGCGACCCTCCGCGGCCTTGCGCCCGATGGCGGTCTTTACCTTCCCGTCGAAATCGCCCGCCACACTCCCGAAGAACTCGAAGAGTTTCGCCGCCTGCCTTTCACGGAAGTTTGCTTTCGCGTGGTACGTCCCTTTGCCACTCCGGATGTGCCCGAAGAAGTCCTCTGGCAAATCGTTGCCGAAGCCATCAATTTTCCCGTGAAGCTCGTTTCGCTCTCGCCCGAGCTGCATATTCTCGAGCTGTTTCACGGGCCGACCCTCGCCTTCAAGGATTTTGGCGCTCGCTTTATGGCTCGCCTGATGGGCTATTTCGTGCGTGGCGAAGATCGCCAACTCACCGTGCTCGTGGCCACTTCGGGCGATACCGGCAGCGCCGTCGCCCATGGCTTTCTTTGCGTGCCTGGCATCCGCGTCGTCATTCTCTATCCCTCCAAACGCATCAGCGAAGCCCAGGAAAAACAGTTCACCACGCTCGGCG
>CAYOOS010000097.1:0-1091 GCA_964405585.1 uncultured Acidobacteriaceae bacterium
TTCCCTGCCGTACGCAAGAAAGAGAAGGATGGTGCTTGAAGTCCAGATAGCAACACGCAGGGAAGTTAAACAAATCAGGATAAAAATGATAAGAACGCGGCCGCTGGTGGTTTCGTTCTGTGTAGTGGAAGATTGGTTTTGAGCGGCGGTCATACCGACGAACTCTCCGTTTACATGAGAGATTATCACCACAATTGCTGACGGCTTGCGGCACGAGAGTTTCAGTGCAGTACTTGCAACGGGACCGAGAGTGAGAACATCGGGCGACGAGAGGAGAACTTCACTGGATTTTAGACCTTGGCTAGATGGGGGCCAACGTGCTGGACGCCTACAAGGAACCGACCAGGGACTGGAGTTGGGAGGCGATTTCGGTGGGAGGGGTGTCGGGCAGGAAAGTGACAGGGGCGCCGAAGTGGACGGTTAGTTCATTGCGATGGGCTAAGCGGCGATGCTGCTGTTTCATTTGCCAGACGCCGTCGAGGCGGATGGGGACAACTGGGAGTCGGAGGTTTTCGGCGAGTAGGCCGATGCCTGGTTGGAAGGGGACCATATCTGGGGTGGCGCGGTCGTTGATGACGCCTTCCGGGAATACGAGCAGGCTATATCGACGGTCGGCGGATTCGCCGGCGAAACGGAAGCTTTCGCGGAAACCGGAGAGCTGCGGAAGCGGGAAAACATTGAAGAGCGAGACGACCAGGAAATAGTTGAGTTGCCAGAGCCAGCGCTTGGCGAAAAACCACTCGCGAGGCGGGTGACGAAATTCGCGAAGGGTTTCGCCGCCCATGGCCGTGGCGAGACGATGACGGAAACGCGCGGGAAGCGAATAGAGGATTAGGCCGATATCAGCGCGGCGGGTGGTGTGATTGGCGACGAAGAGTATGGGCCCTTTGAGATTGGCAAGATGTTCGCGGCCGCAGATGCGCGGATGGCCGAGGAAGAGCGTGGCTGGCCAAGTGAACGTGTAATAGATGAGAAGACGAAAGAGCCGCACGGGGAAGCGTTGCGTCCAGCGGGGATAGACGTAGTCGGAGCGGCGGGCAGAGGGTTGCACGAGGAGTTTCTGAATGTCGGCGAAGGATTCGGCAGGCTCG
>CAYOOS010000097.1:1101-11584 GCA_964405585.1 uncultured Acidobacteriaceae bacterium
TTGCGTTTCGTTGAGTTCGACGTTGTAGCGGTGCTCGAGGGAGGAGAGGAGTTCGACGCGGTCCAGAGAGGAGAGGTCTTTGAGGGAGGAGGGGAAGGAGGGTGAGGAAGTAAAGGAGGTGAAGGATTCGGAGGGAGCTGCGGACGAGGGGGAAGAAAGCAGGTTCCTCGCATCGCTCCCTTCGGCTCCGCACAGGGCAGGCGGGATGACGTTCTTTGCGGTGCGACCAAGGAGTTCGACGGCGCGGGCTGCGATTACGGCGAGGCGCGGCTTGCCTGTGGGAGTGCGAGGGAAATCCAGATCAGCCCAGACGAGCCAACGGCGGATGCGCTGGTAATCAGCGAGGGAGGAGTTGGCGGCGTCGATGGCGGCGCGTGCCGACAAACCGAGTGGATCGGCTTGGGGAAAATCATGCGATGCAGATGCGAGTTCAGTGTTGCCGGGGTCTCTCAACTCCGCTCCAGCAATAGACGCTGGCGCTGCGCTCGGGATGACAGCGAAAGAATCGTCCCGCAGTTCGCTCTCTTCGACTGCGCTCAGGGCTGGCGGGATGTCGGGCGAAGTTAGGAGCAAAACTGCGCAGGGCTCGGAGTTGGCGCCGATTTGGAAGGGGATGACAACGGCTTCGCGGATGGCTGGTTGGCGGCGGAGGGCGGCCTCCAGATCTTCGGGATGTATATTCAGGCCGGCGGGAGTGACGATTACGCTTTTCTTGCGGCCGCGGAAGCGGAGATTGCCCTGGGCGTCGAGTTCGCCTAAATCGCCGGTGCGCAACCAGCCACCATTTTCGCCGGTTGCCTGCTGCAGCGCGCCCTTTTCCCAGTAACCTGAGGAGACATTCTCACCACGGACGAGGATTTCGCCATCTTCCGCAAGTCGGAATTCGCGACCGGGAAGAATTTTGCCGACGGAGCCCTGAGCAGCGCGGAAGGGATGGTTGAGGCTGATGAGCGAGGCGGTCTCTGTCATGCCGTAGCCCTGCACCACGGCGTAACCAATGCGTTTGAAGAAGTCCTCGGTTTCAGGGGAAAGGGCCGCGCCACCGGAGATGAAGGCCCAGAATTTCCAGCCTAGGCGGCGGTGAAGACGGCGAAAGCGCCAGACGCGGCGGAGAAAGGGTTCCTGTGCGGCAGCGGCGTGAGCAGAGGAAAACCAAGCACGCCAGCCACGCGAGTCGATCTCGCGTTCAAGAGCTGCGCGCAGGGCGTCGAGCATGCGTGGAACGGCGATGAGGGCCGTGGCGCGTTCGCGTTTGATGGTGCGAAGGATCTCCGAAGGTTGCTGAGAGTTTTCAAAGACGACCGTGGCGCCGAGGAGCGGTGGCACGAAGAGAGTCATGAATTGGCCGAAGACGTGGCTCAGCGGAACAACCGAAACGAAACGCAACGGATGAAACCAGCGCTCGTACTTGCGATATTCGGCGATGCCCTTTTCGAGCGGCTCGAGATTCGCGAGGAAATTGCCGTGCGTCAGAACAACGCCGCGGGGTTCGCTGGTCGTACCAGAGGTGAAGAGAATTTCGGCGAGGTCGGAACGCGAAGCGTGATCGCCGGAATCAACTTGGGCATCGGAAACAGGAGGAAGGCTCGCGCTTACATCATGAAAATGGTTGATGACAAGCGAAGGAACTCCCCTTGGCAATTCCGGTTGTTGCTGATCTCGCAGAATGAGTTTGACCTGGGCATCCTGAACCACGCGCTGTACGAAATCGATGCTGGCGCCAGAATCCATGGGAACGGCAACGGCTCCGCGAAGTTGAATGGCCCAGAAACAAGCAATCCAGTCGCTAGAGTTGGGACCCCAGAGGAGGACGCGATCGCCGGGGCCGATTCCATGCCCAGATAAGGCGTGACTCCACAAGAGCGCCATTTCGGAGAGTTCGGCATATGTCGTCTTTTTCCGGCGGTAGCCAAGGGTTTCGACGACAGCCGTATCTCCACCGTGCTGCAAGAACGAATTGAAAAGCGTGAGGAGGTTGGAGCGGGACATGATCAGAGGGGCTCCGCGTGTCGCGAGTTCATCATACGCCGGATGGAAGCGTCAGAGTGGTATGCCATTCAGAAGGAAGGGGAGCACGTCGGGTGCCACCTAAGCACCTTTCGCTGCATCAAAATAGGGGAATTCAGAGAAGGCCCGTAGAATCTAAGGTAACCGGGAAGGGCTCTTCTCGGGTAAAATAGTAGATTCTGGGCTGGGGGAAGCACACAAGCCTGGCGAGGTTTGCCTTGGAGACGCAATAAGTCCTTTCCTTCAGCGAGACGCGTGGCGCGATTTGAATGCAGTGGAGTGAGATAACTGGGGAGCGAATGCCTGTACCTATATCCCAAGCATGGACGGTGGCAAGTTACGTCCTGAAGCAGAAACTGAGCGGGCGGAAACAGTATCCGCTGGTGCTGATGCTGGAGCCGCTGTACCGCTGCAATCTGGCTTGCGCAGGCTGCGGCAAAATTCAATATCCGGCACACGTGCTGAAGCGCGAGCTTTCTCCGGAAGAGTGCTTTAAGGCCGTGGATGAGTGCGGCGCGCCGATGGTGTCCATCCCCGGCGGCGAACCGCTGATGCACTCGCAGATCGAGAAGATCGTGGAAGGGCTGGTGGCGCGGAAGAAGTACATCTACTTGTGCACGAACGCGCTGCTGCTGAAGGAAAAACTGCATCTGTTCGAGCCCAGCAAATATTTGACATTTTCGGTGCATCTGGACGGGCAAAAAGAACACCACGATTTTTCTGTGTGTCGTGAAGGCGGATACGAATTGGCCGTGGAGGGTATCAAGGCGGCCCTAGCGCGTGGATTTCGCGTGACTACAAACACGACACTGTTTGACGGTGCAGACCCGAAGAGCGTGCGCGCGTTTTTTGACGAGACGATGGAGCTTGGCGTGGAAGGCATGATGCTTTCGCCCGGCTATTCCTATGACAAAGCACCCGACCAGAAGCATTTTCTGGGCCGGGCACGGACACGGCGGGTATTCCGCGCGATGCTGGCAAACCGGAAGAAGACCTGGCAATTCAACCAATCGCCGCTATTTTTGGAATTCCTGATGGGCAAGCAGGAGTTTAAGTGCACGCCCTGGGGAATGCCGACGTATTCGATTTTTGGCTGGCAGAAGCCGTGCTATTTGCTGCAGGACGGATATGCCGAGACGTTTTCGGAGCTGATGGCGGAAACGGAATGGGCCAACTACGGCACGGAATCCGGTAATCCGGAGTGCGCGAATTGCATGGTGCACAGCGGGTACGAGGCTTCGGCGGTGGACTACACGTTTAGTTCGCTGAAGGGATTTGTGGCTACGGTGCGAGCAACGTTGTCATCCCGCTATGAAGATGCCGGCGCTTTGGAGTTGCTGAACGAAGATGTGAAGCCCGTGCATTCCTACAACCCGCTGGTGCAGATCGATGCCAAGCCAACGAACCTTGAGGAGACGCGGGCGTGACCGGGCCGCGGCATGCCGATCGTCCGGAGCACACTTTGCATCCCGACGAACTCGAGGTAGCACCTGGGATTGAACGAGAGACGCTGCAAGGTTGGGTCCCAAGCTTGGCGTCGGACGAAGAACTGCGCGAGGCCCTGGAAAAGGCGTTCGATTATCGCGGGGATGTGAGCATCACGCGAAAAGACGGAGCAAAGTTCGAGGGCTACATCTTTGATCGGGTGAGCGGGAAGAACCTGCAAAGTTCTTTTGTACGAGTACTGCCGAGGGATTCCAATCAAAGAGTCAAAATCGGTTATGCGGAAATTGCCGCACTGGCGTTTTCGGGGCGGGATACCGCGGCTGGCAAGAGCTGGGAGGCCTGGGTGAAGAAGTATTGGGAAAAGAAGGCTTCCGGTGGAGAAAATCTGAGCCTGGAGCCGGAATCGTTGGAAGAATAAGGCGAGCGTGTCGAAATGGGCCCGAAATCGTTAACTATCTGATTTTAAATAATTTACAATTTTTGGAAGGCAAAAGAAGGACCACAGAGTACTGTGGACAATAAGCCCTTTCCTGTGATAGTGTTAGATATAGCGTTTGTTGCTCTTGTATTACCTTTTGACTCGTTCAGGGGGCTGCGAGAACAAACTCGCAGCCCTTTTTTTCGGGCTGGAGGCAGTCACGGAGGCTGGGAAACCATCGACCGGGACCAAGAGAGGCAAAGCAATTTCAACATCGAGGTTCAGCAGTGAAGGAACAAGGAACAGTGAAGTGGTTCAATGCTTCGAAGGGCTATGGGTTCATCCAACGCCAGACCGGGGAAGATGTATTCGTACACTTTTCCGCCATTCAGATGGACGGTTACAAGTCCCTGAATGAGGGTCAGGCGGTGGAATTTGAAGTAAAGAAGGGCCCAAAGGGCCTTCAGGCTGAGAACGTCACAAGCCTCTAGCCTTTAGACTTGGGGAGGTCCCCGAGGGGTCGGGGACCTTACCCAAAAGGGAGTGGAAGAAAGATAAGAATCCGCTGACGTGAAGCCAAGGAGGAAGTTGTGCAAGTAATGCAGGAAGGACAAACCATCAAGCACGGGATTTACGGCCTGGGTATTGTTACGGCCTCCGATCCGGAACGCACAGCGATCGATTTTGACGATCATGGGCAAAAGCTTTTTGTGACCAGCATGTTCACGGCTGAAATCATCGGCGAACCGCCAGCCACTCCGCCCAAGACCAAGCGCCGGCGCAAGGCCTCGACCATAGCGAAAGCCGGCAAGAAAGCTGCGGCAGCCGCGAAATAAAGTAAGAAAGTCCCGCCTGAAGTAACCCCGGAAGTCGCGCCAGAAATGGCGCAGGGGTGTGTCTGAACGATTGCGAAGCACGGCTGGACTGAGAGCGCCTGGGTCTGTTAACGGATTGCGGATTCGGCTTGGTCAAAGGCGTGGTAGGAAGAGCGCACCAGCGGCCCGGCCTCCACGTGCTTGAAACCCATCTGTCCGCCGAGAAGCTTGTATTCCGCGAACTCATCGGGATGGACGAAACGGATTACTGGGAGATGGTCGCGGGTGGGTTGAAGGTATTGACCGAGGGTGAGGATGTCCGTGCCCTGAGCAGCGAGTTCGCGCATGGTCTCCAGAACTTCATCCCGCTGTTCGCCCAATCCGAGCATCACGCCAGTTTTCGTGGGCACATCAGGATGAGTTGCTTTCGCGCGACGCAATAATTCCAACGAACGTTCATAGAGAGCGCCCTTACGCACCTGGCGATAGAGGCGCGGCACGGTTTCCGTGTTGTGGTTGAGGATGTCTGGCTTGACGGCGAGGACAATGTCCAAGGCGTCCCAGTCACCGCGAAAATCGGGGATGAGGACTTCGACCTTGCAGCCGGGAACGCGGTTGCGGATTTCCTGAATGGTGCGGGCGAAGATGCGGGCGCCACCGTCGGGCTGATCGTCGCGATTGACGCTGGTGACGACGGCGTAGCGGAGTCCCATGCGCGCAGCGGCTTCGGCTACACGGAGAGGCTCTTCCTCGTCAGGAGGGCCAGCGGGTTTGCCGGAAGGCACCGCGCAGAAACCGCAGGCACGCGTGCAAATATCGCCGAGAATCATGAAGGTGGCTGTACCGTGTTCCCAGCATTCGCCCATGTTGGGGCAGCGCGCGGATTCGCAAACGGTGTGTAGGTCCAGCGTGCGCATGATGCGTTTCAGGTTGTGGTAGCGATCGCCACCGAAAAATTTAACGCGCAGCCAGTCTGGCCGTGGATGGACGTCAGGCGCCAGTGCGGGCGCCTGGTTGCCAGTAGTGATGATGTTAAAGGGAGAGGCCATGGTTTCCAATGTCGCCAGACATACCTATTTTACGCAGGAAACTGGGGTTCGACAAACGTTGCAACGATTCCAGAAGATTACACGGGTTGGCGGGAAGAGCGGACGAAATCGCGGAGAACAGTGACGTTGGGGCCGTAGGCACCGATGCGGCCGGCGTCCACGGGAAGACCAAGGCGCTCGGCGAGTTCGAGATCCACCCCCGCGTCATCTAGTTCGGAAAGACTGAAACCCGCGGCGGGCTGCACGCGATTGAGGCCCGCGGGATAGACGGGGCGCGGCGGGCGATGACGCTGCCAGGGACGGCGCGCCAGCTCGTAGAACTGCTTCCAATCGCGTTTGTGCCAAGTATTCATCGAATGCGTAAACCCAGTGCCATTCGTTGGATGCGAACTCAATCAGGAAGGTTCGCTACTCCAGCAAACGGTCTCGAACTCAGCGCTTGCACGCAAGACAGAGCGCAAGCCGTTCTACTCATATACTCTAAGCGAACAGGAGCGAAAGAAAAACTTCGCCTGGTGTATCAAACACGTAACCCCGTGTGAAGTTTCGGCCACAGGATGTGAGCGGTGAGCGCTGCACCGAAACGCAGAACCGTACGGAAAGGGCCTCGCAGTCAGAGGCCACTGGTTTAACCGCGGCGATGGTACATTGGAAAGACGGGGATGGGAAGAAGAAATTAGTACCGCTGTGAAAAAGGGCGGGCGAGCGGGTAGAAGTGCAAGCGCGAGCCCGGCACGAATCCGGAGAAAACGCGACAAGAAGAAAGTGTGCTTCGGGCGAAAGTGTGCGCCCGAAGCACCTATCTCAGAAAAAGAGAGAACGAGAATCTACCAGCGGTTACCGCGGTCCCCGCGATCACCACCACGATCGCCGCCGCGGTCGCCGCCGCGACCGCCGCCGCGACCACCACGATCACCCCCGCGGCCGCCGCCACCACCACCGCCGTAACCGCCCCGCCCACCACCACCACCGGAGCGTTCGGTCTGCGGACGCGCTTCGTTCACAACCAGGTTCCGGCCCCCGAAGTTCTGACCATTGAGACTGGTAACAGCGCGATCGGCGTCTTCATCGTTGGCGATTTCGATGAAGGCGAAGCCACGCGACTGTCCCGTGAAGCGATCTCGGATCAGACTGATTGCGGAGGGATTCACACCAACTTGCCCAAACCATTCTTGCAACTGCTCTTCCGAAGCGTTGAACGGAAGATTACCCACGTAAAGCTTCTTCACCAGCGGACTCCTTCTGCCCGGAACCTAACCACGATTGCGGAGCGCACCGAAGAATCGAAACCGCCCACGCAGCAAACCCGAGGGCGTGCCGAGGAGGGCGGAGGAACCTTCAGTGTGGTCCCGTGCATGGTCTCGAAAATTGACTGGTTTTGCAACAATAAATCGCGGCGGGAAGGGTGGCGGGAGGTACTGGGCCGGGGTCTGGCTCCAAATTGGCACGGGGACACACAAAGGGGTGTGAAAAATATTTTGAATCTGCGTAAATATCGCTCCGCCGGTTTTAAGTGCGGTACGAAGCATTGATGCGCACGTACTCCGCGGTGAAATCGCAGGTCCAAAAGCGCGTGGATTCGCTCCCGGCGTGGAGATCAACAATGATCTGAACCTGCTTTTCCAGAAGGCGGTTGCTGGCGGCGCGCTCATTGAAATCCAGCGGCAGGCCGCGGCGCAGCACAGGTATTCCGGCCATGTGAATGTCCACTCGGCCCGGGTCGAACTTGACGCCGGAGCGTCCCGCTGCGGCAAAGATACGGCCCCAATTGGGGTCGCCGCCGGCAAAGGCGGTCTTGACGAGCGGGGAGGTGGCGATGGTCTGGGCGATGCGGCGGGCATCGGCTTCCGTTTTGGCGTGACGGACTTCGAGTTCGATGACGCGTTGCGCTCCTTCACCATCTGCGACGATTTGCAAAGCCAGCGAGTGGCAAACTTCCTCGAGGGCTTTGGCAAAGGCGCGATAGGCGGAAGTTCCAGCTTGAATGGAGGGTGCACCCGCCTGGCCATTGGCGAGAACCAAAAGCGTGTCGTTGGTGGACGTATCGCCATCAATGCTGATGGAGTTGAAAGTGCGCCCGGCAATGTCACGAAGCGTTTTCTGAAGCAGCGAAGGAGAAATGGCGGCGTCCGTGGCGACGAACGCAAGGGTGGTAGCGAGGTTGGGGTGGATCATCCCCGCACCTTTGGCGCAGCCGATGAAGTGGATACGCTTGCCAGCCATCTTAAAAGTTGCCGTGGCGGTCTTGGCGCGCGTGTCCGTGGTGCAGATGGCGAGAGAGAATTCGGCGAAAGAGCGCGCGGAGGGGCGGCGATTACGGGCAATGCCGCTTAGGGCGCGAAGAATTTTTTCGAGCGGCAATGGAACGCCGATCACCCCGGTGGAACAGACAAGAACTTCGTGGGGATGGCAGACGAGACGGCGCGCGGTCTCTTCCACGGTTTTCAGCGAAGCAGCGCGGCCGGCTGGCCCTGTGGCGCAATTGGCGTTGCCTGCATTGACGATCACGGCGCGCATGCGGCCCTTCGAGGCGCGCAGATTTTCCTTGGAGACCACAACGGGTGGCGCCACGACGAGGTTCTGCGTGAAGACGGCGGCGGCTGAAGCCGAAACGTCACTGGAGAGCAGGGCCAGATCGAGCGCGCCAGTCTTCTTCAGACCACAAGCCGTGGCCGAGAAACGGAATCCGCGAGGGAGAGCGGCTTCGGAGAGGACGTTCTTCATGGGAGCAGAATCCGAGAGGCGGGGATGACGCTCACGGAAGCGACCTCCGATCCTCCGCGCGATGCGATGCGGCTTCGAAAATGCTGAATGCTGAACTAAGACTCATGGCGTGGCTCCTCGTGTAGTAAGTTTTTCCTGCAAACTGTTGATCGCCGCACGCACGGATTCGACCGCCGTGCCGCCGGGGACTTTCTTGCTGGCGATGGCATTTTCGACCGATGGCCCCTGCAGAAAATCTTTGTCGAAGAGTGGCGATATTTTGTGGACGTCCTGGAGCGAGAGCTGCACCCATGGCTTGGCCTGCCGCTCGGCTTCTCTGAGAACTTTTCCAACGAGGTCGTGCGCCTGGCGGAAGGGAATTCCACGGTGTACGAGATAGTCGGCCGCCTCCGTCGCGAGCAGAACAGGACTTGAGGCCGCAGCGCGAAGGCGATCTTCGCGGAACTTCGTGGTGGCAAGCGCGCCTGTGGCGACCGTGATCATGCCCAGGATTTGCTCGTGTGCGGTGAACAGCGCTTCTTTGTCTTCCTGGAGATCGCGCTGGTAACTGGTTGGCAATCCTTTCAGAGTGGTCAGCAGACTGAAGAGCGAACTTGTGATTCGGCCCGTTTTGCCACGGATGAGCTCCCAGGAGTCGGGATTTTTCTTCTGTGGCATCAAGCTGCTTCCAGTGGAATATTCGTCGGGAAGAATGGCGTACGAAAATTCCTGAGACGCGAACAGCACGAAATCTTCGGCGAGGCGCGAGAGATGCGTGGCAATGCCGCTGATCGCGAAAAGATAATCCAGAGCGAAGTCACGGTCGCTGACAGCGTCGAGACTATTCGCAGTGATCTGGGAGAAACCCAATTCTCGTGCAATGGCCAGGCGATCGATGGCGAAAGAACATCCCGCAAGAGCGCCGGAGCCCATAGGACAGAAATCCGCGCTCCTTACGGCACTCGTGAGGCGCTTGGTATCGCGAAACAGTGCTTCGGCATGGGCATGCAGGAAATGCGAGAGCAAAATCGGCTGGGCATGTTGCATGTGCGTCATGCCCGCCATAGGAATCTCAAGATTATCTTCGCCCTGCTTGAGAAGCGCCATTATCAGCCGGAACAGAGCTTGTTCGACTTCGTAAACGGCGTCCATGACGAACAAACGGAAATCCGTGGCGACGAGTTCATTGCGGCTGCGGCCGGTGTGGAGTTTCCAGCCTAACGGGCCGAGTTCGTCGACAAGAGCCTTTTCAACAAAATGATGAACGTCTTCGGCTTCTGCGCCGAACTTCTCTATCCAATCAGGGTCGTTTTTGGCGCGCTCCGCAATTTTCTCGAGTGCGGCGAGCGTCTGGCGCACTTCCGTTTCTGTGAATATTCCCGCACCCTGCAAGGCTTTGGCCCAGGCGTGATCAACGGCAAGTTCGTAAGGGAGCAGGCGCCGGTCAAACGCAAAGGAGCGCTGAAACGCGTCGAACTCTTCGTTCGGCGGACGCTCGAAGCGGCCACCCCACAGACGATCGTCTTTGCGTTCGGTCATAGAGAAACCAAGCCGTGCTTTGACTGCAACATCTATAGAGCTTGCACCAGATTCTAAACTATCGCGCTGCGATGGAAAGGGGCGCGGCCGTCAGAAACTCTCCCAAGACGGAACCACGCCCCGGCGAATTCTCTCAAGAATGCTGGCTTTCGGCTTTGGCTTTTGGTCGCACGGTGACCGGCAAAGCGAAAAGGTTGATGAAACCCTCGGCATCCTTGGGATTGTAACGACCCATGGTGAAGCTGGCGAGGTCGGCGCGATAGAGAGAAAAGGGCGAAAGGCGCTGGGTGACGTTCAGCGTGCCCTTCCAGAGTTTCAAACCGACAGTGCCAGTGACGCGCTTCTGGGCGACATTGAAGAAACCATCGAGCGATTCGCGGAGCGCGGAGAACCACAATCCGTAATAGACGAGTTCGGCGTAGCGCACCGCGAGCGCCTGCTGGAAATGGGAAGTTTCCCGGTCGAGAGTAAGACGCTCCAGTTCACGATGCGCGGTAACCAGGAGA
>CAYOOS010000098.1:0-6782 GCA_964405585.1 uncultured Acidobacteriaceae bacterium
GCCCGTTCCGATTGGCCCGGCAGTCTCAGCAACCTCCTTCTGGCGCGCGATTTCATCCCGGACGCCACGCTCCGCTGGCGCTACCTGACCGGCAGACTTCTCCCCACCAAGGCGCAATTGTCGATTGCTTCCTTGCCCAGCCATCAGAAAAAAAGTTCCCCCGCATGGCACTTGCACCAATGGCAGTACCTGCTTCACCGCTCCAGCGTACATTGCAAAGACCTGTTCCGCCTGCCCCTGCACCAACTCCGCTGGCGGCGCGCCCTGGCTCTTTCTCATTCCGGCTCTTGCGATTTGGATTCTTGAATTGTCAATGCGTCATGGAGGCGTATCATGAACAGAGCAATCAGCCCTTTAGCCGGAAATGCCCCCGACCTCTCCGCGCGGGACTTTCACCAAGGAGAAGAATTCACGATGACGGTTGACACCGTGCTCGTCGTCGAAGACAGCCGCCCCATGCAGCGCACCCTGCAGCGCTTATTTGAGGCGGATTCCCTCCAGGTGCAGATTGCCTCCGACGGCCCAACCGGTTTGCAACTCTTCCGCAAGCAGCTTCCCTGCGCCGTCATCCTTGATCTGAAACTTCCGGGCATTTCCGGCAAGGATCTTTGCCGCGAATTCAAAGCCCTGGCGGCTTCCGTCCCCATCGTTGTCCTCAGCGCAAATTCCGAAGTTGAGGACAAAGTGCTATTGCTGGAGCTCGGCGCCGACGACTACGTCACCAAGCCTTTCAGCCCCAAGGAACTGCTCGCGCGCGTCCGTCGCGCCATGCGCCGCAAAGGCGCTGCCCCCGCGCTCGTTTCCCCAGTCCCCGGCAAGCCGGTCAATCACGTCGTGCTCACCTTCGGCGACGCCCGCATTGATTTCACCAGCATGGAAGCCACCCGCGCGGGTAAACTAGTCACCTTAACCACCCAGGAATTCAAGCTTCTGAAATATCTCGCCGCTTCCGCGGACCGCGTCGTCTCTCGGGAGGAGTTGCTCAACGAAGTCTGGGGCTATCAGAATTACCCTTCCACTCGCACCGTGGACAACCACGTCCTTCGCCTTCGCCAGAAGCTTGAGCCCGATCCCGCTGCCCCTCGCTTCCTCTTGACCATGCATGGTGCCGGCTACAAATTCACTCCCGGAGGTTCCGCCACCGGTTCAGACTCTTGAACTCCTCCGCCGGCACCCCATGACCACGCTTCGCCTTCGCTCCCAGCTCTTCATCGCTGCCCTGGTGATCATCCTCGGGCTGACGGGCTCCCTTCTTTTCTTTATCCGCCGTTCCATCAACACGGAAATTCAGAAGTCCGTGCGCAACGGCACGGACCAATCCGTCCGCGCCTTCGAAAGCGTCCGCCGCCAGCGCGAAGTGCAGCTCTCCCGCACCGCCGCCATGCTCGCCGATCTCCCCACCATGAAAGCACTGATGTCCACCGAACACTCCCTTACCATCCAGGACGCTTCCGAAACCTTCTGGAAACTTGCCGGCAGCGACCTCTTCGTCCTCGCCAAGCCAAACGGCGAAGTTGTGGCTCTCCACATGAACACCCCGGGTTGGTCCTCCGCCAGCGCCCAGCGCCACCTCCAACACTCGATGGACATGGGTGAAGACGCTTCATGGTGGTACGACGATGGCCGTCTCTATTGGGTCTTCCTCGACCCCATCACTTCCGGCGCCGGTCCCACCCTCGAGCAATTGGGTCTGCTCGCCGTCGGGTATCAGGTGGACTCCGCCGTCGCTCAACAACTCGCCATTGCCGCCGGTAACCAGATTGCCCTCACCACCCCGGACACACTCATTGCTTCCACTCTGCCCTCCAGCGATGAAGCCGAACTCCAGCGTCGCCTTCGCTCCGCACAGCTTTCCTCCGATAGCTCTTCCGGCGAGATCTCTTTGCAGACCGATCGCTACGTCTTTTCTTCCGTGCTTCTCTACGGCTCCTCCCCCTCTCCCGTGCGCTGCTTCGTTATGATGCCCTTGCAGCCTGTCAACACCTTCATCAAACGCTTGAATTTCTCTATCTATGCCGTCGGCGGCCTGGCAGTTCTCTTTGGCGTGATGCTCTTCGGTTTCGTCGCGCGAACTATTACTCTTCCTCTCGATAATCTCGTCGCTGGTGTCAAGGCTCTCGCCGCCGGTGATTTCACATATTCCATCACCCCGCGTGGCAGCACGGAATTGGTCGAGCTCAGCACGTCCTTTGCCGCGATGCGCAGCCAATTGCTCGCCCTCCAGCAGCAACGCATCGAAACGGAGCGCGTCGCCGCACTCGCCCGCGCCGCCAGTTCCATCTCTCATGACCTTCGCCACTATCTCGCAGCCGTTGTGGCCAACGCCGAATTTCTCTATGAAGCCGACGAACTTCATTTGAAAAAAGACGAAATTTACGAGGAGATCAAGACCGCCGCCAACCAGATGACCGACTTGATCGATTCCCTCCGCGAACTCTCCTATCAACGCGTCGCTATCTCTCCCACTCGCACCCACATCGACCAGGTCATTCGCCGTTCCATCGAAGCCATCCACTCCAAGCCCGAATTCCGCGATGCCCGCATCTCTTTTTCCAGTTCAGGTGATCTCGAAGGCATGTTCGACTCCCGCAAGCTCGAGCGCGTCTTTTTCAATCTCATCCTGAATGCCTGTGAAGCGATGGTCGGGCTCGAAGGCCCCATCTTAGTGGACGCCCGCAACACTGGAACGGCCTTCGAAATTCGCGTCCAGGACTCCGGTCACGGTGTTCCTCAAGGCATCCGCAGCACTCTGTTTGATCCTTTTGTCAGCTTTGGCAAACCGAATGGCACCGGCTTGGGCCTCGCCATCGTCAGCAAGATCGTCCACGATCACTCCGGCAATGTCTCCGTCGAGAGCACCTCCGAGTCAGGCACCACCGTCCTGGTCTCTCTCCCCCTGGTCCGCGAAGCCGCAACCGACCCCGCCAAATCCTCCATTCTCTAGCTTACCTCCCGACAGAATAGTGACATCCTTTTGACACCCCGTAGATTGACCATCCCTCCCTCTCCACGTAAGGTCGTAACATCCGCTGAGGAGATTCCCCTGCCATTCTCCTCCGCGGCCACGTCACCCATGACTGCTCTCTCAGACACTCACGCAACTCGCGCCACCAGGCTCTTCCTGGTGATCGAAAATCGCATGCTGCGCGAAGCCATGGCTGCCATCTTTCACAAACAATCTGAATTTTCCGTCACTGGCGCCGTCCCTTACGGCCCCAATGCCCAGGAACAAGCCGCCGCATCCCGTTGCGACATTCTTCTCGCCGACCGCGCTTCCGCCGCCGCCTTTCCA
The DNA here is from genome assembly GCA_964405585.1 of uncultured Acidobacteriaceae bacterium. Classification (GTDB taxonomy): domain Bacteria; phylum Acidobacteriota; class Terriglobia; order Acidiferrales; family UBA7541; genus Acidiferrum. The sequence goes on from CAYOOS010000098.1 coordinate 3,293, forward strand.
GACAATTTCCTTCGCGAACTCCTTCGCTTAAGCGAAGGTCGCAAAGCGATTCTCTTTGGTATGGAAGATGACCCGGAGATATTCCTGCAAGCCGTCCGCTCGGGTGTCAGCGGCTATCTATTGGGAGATGCCAGCGCCGAGGAAATGATCGCCGCCGTGCGTCGCGTGGCCGCGGGTGAAGCGGTTTGCCCCCACCGCCTCTGCAGCCACCTCTTTCAATTCGTCTCGCGCGCCCCGCGCGAAGGTTCCTCGATCCTCAATCAGCGCCTCTGCGTGCAGCTCGGCCTGACCGCCCGCCAACAACAACTCCTGGCTCTGTTAGCTCAGGGCTTCACCAACAAGGAAATTGCCGCGAACCTGCGCCTCTCCGAATTTACCGTCAAGAATCACGTTCACCGTATCATGCGCCAGCTCAACGCCCAGAGCCGCTATGCCGCCGTCCAAACCGTCTGCACTCACAACCCTTCCCCACCTCTCTAATCTTTCTTTTGTTTGAACCGCGCCCATCCAACTTCACGGCTGCGCATACACCGTCGCAGGCGGCACATAATCCTGTCCATACTTGTTCTTATGCGCCGCTGTGAAGCTTGGATTCTCCGGTACCCCAATCGTCCCCAAATCCATTCCGCCAGACACAATGCTCACGCGGCGCGTCAGCCCCTTCAGATCCTCTGGCAAACTCCGCTCATACCACACATGCATTTCGTATTTTCCTTCCGGCACGTCCGGAATCGAAATATTCCCCGCGCGATCGGAAATCCCAAAGTAGTCCGTATCCACAGCCACCACCACCGCGCTCATCTCCGGATGAATGTTGCAGAACAGGAAGCTGACCCCAAGACGGTCGAAGCGCGCCGAATTGGTCGCTCCCGCCTCGTACAACCCCAAATCGAAGCGCTTCCCGTCGAACAGCGAAAACACGTTGTGAAAAAATGGGTCGTGATTCGGAAAATCCACCACCGCGCCCACCGGAACCACCAGAACATGAGGCTGGAAACTCTTGTTGTGCTGCACCAGTTGCCACTTCTTCTGCTTCACCGCTTCCGGCATCGACCCCGCCGCCCCGGGCTCCAGCGGCTTCAACCACACTACCACGTTCGATGCATCAACCTTCCCTTTGCTGGACTTCTCCTGCTTCGGCCCCGCCTTATTTTGAATCACCGCGTGCATCGTCACGGCATTCTGTTGTCCGCTGGCCGCAGTCACTGCGCATGTCAAAGCAATCCACGCGCCAGCGAGCTTCGCCAGATTGCCACCCTTTGCGGCCATCCCCACTAGAATATGTACCCCACACTCAAGTTAAACACATTCGCCGAGTTTGCGCCGCTATCCAGCTCGAACGTCTTCAACCGCCGGTACTCCAGCGAAAACACGATATCCGAACGCGGCTGGTAAATGAAGTTCACCAGCCCGCTCTCGTTCTTCGATAGCGGCACCGCATAGTAATTGGTATTCCCCCCGTTCGCCCGCAATTCCCCCGCGTACGGATTGTCCAGCCCAAATGCTCCGTTGAACTGCAACTTGGCGGTTGCCTTGTACTTCAATTGCGCCCAGCCTCCAATCGCGTCCAGCCCGTACACTTCCGTCGCCGGATCGAACAGCGGCCCGCTCCACAGTCCGCTCTGTCCAATCCCTCCTCCCAGTCCTCCGATCGAGCGCCCGCGGAAAAACTCCCCCGAAAACTCCAGCCATTTCCCCAACGGCACGCTGGCATCAAGTGTCCCCGCCCAACTATCCACGCCTCGGCTGTACCCCCACTCCTGCCGCGCGTAATAGCCACCTGCGCCCAGCGTCAGTTTCTCGTCGTTGATATTTTGCGTCCACGCGACCCTTGTCGCGTACGCCGGCTGCCCCGAAGACTCGCCCCAGCTCGGGTAACGGTCTATCCCGGACTCCGGTGTGTCTCCCGAGAGTGAGTCCAGAATCCCGCCTTGTAGCAAAAGAGAAGAGGACTCGCTCAGCGTGAACTTGTGCTCCACGCGCAGTTGCGGTGTCCAACTCCACAAGTTGCCAGAGTACGCCAGCGCGGGCATCGCCACCGTCGCAATCGATGTCGGACTCAGCGGCGCGAAAAACAGCGTGTCTTGCCCCGCCACTACCGACGTGTTCTCCCAATCAAACCGAATCGTCCCCGTCCGCAACCGCATGATTCCGAAGTCCACCCCATTCGGCGTCTCCGGAAATCCCCCGGCAAAATCAAACTGACCTTCCGCGCTTGTCCGCGCGCCGCCAATCGTCGGTCCAAACGCTTCAATTCCGATCTGCGATTGCCGCAGCGTGCCTCCAAATGACCCGTTCGAGGAAAGTGCTCCAGGTGGCTCCGCCAGTTGCGGAAAATCCACGTTGTCCACTGTCCCCCGATTCTCAAACATGTTGAAAAGAACCATCCCTGAAAGGCGCACGCGGTACTTCGATCCGCTCTCTACCTTCGTCTGGCTCTGCTCGGCTATCTTGGAGTCGGCAAGTTGTTGGCTCTCTTCCAGCTTGCTAACGCGCTCTTCCGTCGTCGCCGCCGTCACGCCCTGGCCCGGGAGCGTTTGCCCCGGCTGCACGGCGGGATTCCCTGGAACCGCCATCGCGGCCAGTTGCGATTTTGTCGCCTCAAGTTCCTTCCGCAATTCTGCGGACTCTTCCTTTGCATTCGCTTGTTGCGTCTTCAAGTCCTGCACTTGCGCGTGCAGTTCCTGGAGTTCCGCCTGCATCTGCTGCAGCACTTTCCCAACGCTCGCCAGATCCAGTTTCTGCGCCTGTTCCCCCTCTTGCCCGCGTGCCGCTTGCGGTTGCGTCAGCAGCGCCCCCAAAAGTGCTCCTGTTCCCAATAATCCCTTCACCCGCTGTGTGCCTCGCATAACTGCCTCCTCTACTGGCAGCTTCCATCCTCGGCCCCCGATCCTTTCCCAAAGAGTGTTTTCACCCCGGGGATCAGGCAGGTCTGAGCGACCTCGGCACACGCTTCTGAAGCCACCACACGGCTAAGTCCACCTCCTCGCCGCCACCTTCCTGCGGCACAGCTATAGGCCTTTCGGAGGTGCCCTACATGCTAATCGCTCTCCGCCCTATCCAGAAGCAGTCTTTTCTCCGCTCTCCGGTCTTCTGGCGCAGTCAGCTCTGACTGTCCTCTTGGACTTTCCCGTAGGGCCGCACCAGTGTTCACCCCAGTCCGCAACCTCTTCCCCGCCAGTCGAGCTTTTTGCTTTTGAATGGTAATCCCTCCTCTTGCGCAATAATCTCGCTCACGACTGTTTTTGCAATCTGTTGACAATTCCGAGACGCTGTCCAGACTCCCGGAGCTTTTCTGCTCTCTCCCGCGCCCTTTTCAGCGGCCTTGCCGTTTCTGGAACGCCCGCCGGCGATTCGCACACGGTGTACATCGCCGGGGTTTCGCCTTCCTATCCCGGTTCGGTTCTGGTCGCCTGGAAAAATGTGACTGTTCGTTGACCCACTGGTGACAATCCGGGGTCGCACCGCAATTATCTTTAACTGTTCCAGC
>CAYOOS010000098.1:6882-11555 GCA_964405585.1 uncultured Acidobacteriaceae bacterium
GGCGACCAGGCCATTTTTCTCGAGGACGCCAAGCGCATGTTCCACGGCGAAGCTCTCTACCGTGATTTCTTTCAAATGACCTTTCCCGCCACCCAGCTCTATTTCCTCTCTCTCTTCAAGCTCTTTGGGCTCCGCACATGGATTCCCAACCTCACACTCGCCTTTCTCGGCCTTGCCCTAACCCTCCTCCTCTACCGCCTCTCCGAAAGGATTCTTTCTCCGCGTTTCGCCGCTCTTCCTTCCTTACTTTGGCTCACTCTCATCTTTCACGAGAAATTCGACGCCACACATCACTGGTTCAGTCTCTTGTGCGTCCTCTTAGCCTTGCTCCTCTTGATAGATAATCAATCTCCGCGCCGTATCTTTGCCGCCGGAACCCTTTGTGGCTTTTCCGCCTGCTTCTCACAAAGTCACGGGTTCGCCGCGCTCCTCGCTTTTGCTCTCTTTCTGTATCTCGAAAAAAACACCCTCTCGGTTTCCTCCTTATCCCTTATGAAAAATCTCGCCGCGCTGCTAGTCGGCTTTTCCTTGCCCCTCGCACTGGTCTTGGGTCCCTTCGTCCTACAAGCCGGTTGGTCCCGTTTCACCTATTGCACCTTCACTTTTGTTTTCAAGTATTACCACGCCTTTCAGGTAGGCAATGACTGGCGTGGCTACATGATCGAACTCGTCCCCCTGGCGCGTTCCCGGCAACTGTGGAAGTTCGGCGCTTTCCTGCTCATCCACGCCATCGTTCCGCTGATTTATATTTTGATCCTCGTCCGCAATGCTCGCGGAACGTTTCTCAGCGATCCCGCTCTTCGTCCCCGCCTTCTGCTCTTGTCCCTTCTCGGTCTTTTCCTTTTCCTTAGCGTGGCCGCTACCCCAACTTGGAGCAGGCTCTATTACGTATCCTTCCCTGCCATCGTCCTCTTCGTCTGGTGGTTGAATGCGGCAGGCAAGCTCGGCAGGCACACCCTGACCGCTCTTTACGCAGCCACACTCCTTCTCCTCATCGGCCTTCCCATCGCCACACAATTTCGTCCGCTCCACATTCTGAACCTGCCTGGCGGCCGCACTGCTTTTCTGAACACAGAACACTTCGCGCGTTACCGCTGGGTCGCCGAGCACACCCATCCCCGCGACTATTTCTTCGGCGGCTTTTACCCGGATTTTTACTTCCTGCTGGGCCTCAACAATCCCGCCACCGTGCCGTTCGTTACTCCCGACGATTATACCCGCCCCCAGGATGTCGCCGAAGCCATGGCAGGGCTCGAACTTCACCACGTCCAACTCGTGACCTGGCAGTCAGCCCTTGACATGCCACCCATCCCCGCTACCGATCACCTTGCTCCCCTTCGCGCCTATCTTCACCTGCACTACCGCTTACTGCAGCGTTTCTCCGACTACGAAGCCTGGGCTCGCATCGACTAAAGACAGAGGAGATTCAATTTAGGTTTTAGGGTTGAGAATACCGCTGTGTTGGTTCCGAAAGCCCACGCTCAGCTTGGCGGGTTAGCTTTACTTAAGACCGAAAACTTATAACTGAGAACTTCTCTCACTTCTTCCTGTCCTGCCATTCTTCGTGCCACGCCATCTGAATCGCTTCCAGCTTACTCTCATTGGATTTCTGCGGATCGCCGGTAAACCCCGGCAACTCCGTGATCCATTTGTGCATGTCGGTGAAACGCACAGTCAACGGATCCACCTCGGGGTATTTGTCCGTCAAGCCGATCGCAATGTCGTCGAGGTTGTCCCAGTCAAAGGCGTGTGGCATGATCGGTCCTCTAGTTTTCAGTTCAAAGTTTTCAGTATTCAGTCAGAAATGAAAGCCAGAAATCAAACTTCAAAGTATTAACGATGCGACCGCCTCTCGAGGCAGGCAAACTGCAGAGCAGGCTCTCCTTTTCTGACTGAGAACTGAAAACTTACCACTGACAACTCCTTCAGTGGTCCAGTTCCTTGGCGTAATTCTTATTCCAATCGGGAATCTCCACCACAATGTCCGTGGTGCCATCGGGAACGGTCTGACAGCCAAGCCGCGACTTTGGCGTTATGCCCGGAGCTTCGTCGAGCTCATCCAGTTCCGCATCGGTGGCCTCGTTGCAGGATTCCAGCCCCTCCTTCACCATTACGTGGCAAGTGGAGCAAGCGCAGACTCCCCCGCAGGCATGGTCCAGGCCCACCTTGAATCCTTCGGAAATATCCAGGATGCTGCCGGGGAGACCGTTGTGACCGTACGGGAATTTTTCCGGATCGACCTCGACGGTTTTGCCGCTTGGCAGAAAAGTGACCTTGAACCTCTTCGTGGCCTTCTTGTATTTCACTTCCTCGATGTACGGATTGCTGCCGCCCATATCGTTAAACCTCCGCCAGCTTCTTGCCTTCAAGCGCCGTCTGCACCGCGGTATTCATCAGCAGTTCGGCCAAATGCTCGGTGGCACGATTCAATCCATCGATCTGTTGCCGGATCATCTTGTAGTCGCTGCCCTTCACCGCTTCTTGCAGCGCGGCAACGTTGGCATCCACCGTGTAACGCTCCGCTGCGGGCAGTTGCGCCGCCTGCGGATTTGCCAAAGCCTTCGCAGTGGCCTTGAGGATGGTTTCCGCTTCGGTGCGCGCTTCAATTAGCTGGCGCTCGGCAAAATCCTGCTCGGCGTACTCGATGGACTCCTCTAGCATGCGCTCGATATCCATATCATTCAGGCCGTAGCTGGGTTGCACCTCAATGGTCTGCTGCGCGCCGGTGCGCAAATCTTTCGCGGCCACCTGAAGAATTCCATTGGCGTCGATCAGGAATTTCACCTCAATGCGCGGAAGACCCGCGGGGGCCGGAGGAACGCGCAGGGTAAAACGGGCCAGTGAGCGGCAGTCCTTCGCCAATTCACGTTCACCCTGCAACACGTGAATATCGATCCCGGTCTGGTTGTCCACCCCCGTGGTGTAAAGCTCCTGCGCGCTCGCGGGAATCGTGGAATTGCGCGGGATGACCTTGGCCACGGCGCCGCCATACGTCTCGATGCCCAGTGAAAGCGGAGTGACGTCCAGCAGCAACATGTTCTTCACGCCTTGGTCCAGTATGTTGGCCTGGACAGCGGCGCCCAGCGCAACCACTTCATCCGGATTCAACTCCGTGTGTGGCTTGCGGTCGAAAAATTCCTGTACGGTGCGGCGAATCATGGGTGTGCGCGTTGTGCCGCCAACCAAAACTACCTCATCCAGTTCGCTCGGTTTCAAGTGCGCATCGGCCAGCGCAAGCTTTACTGGCACCATGGTGCGGTCAACGACCGGGCGAATCAGTGCATCCAGTCCGCCCCGCGTGAATTCACGCACAAATACATTGCCGTTGGGCAACGGAAATCGCAGCATGGCCGAAGTCGCTTCCGAAAGCTGGTGCTTGATGTCAATCAGCGCCTTGCGGAGTTCCTGCGCCAATTCACCGTGCGGCGAGAAGTCAATCTGGTCGTGTTGCAGAATCTGTTCGTGGACAAAGGCCTGCAACAGGTTATCAATGTCGTCACCGCCCAGGTGCGTATCGCCGTTTGTGGACAGCACCTGATAGATGTCGCCTTCACCCGTCGAAATCAGCTTCAGCACGGAAATGTCGAACGTACCGCCGCCCAGGTCGTACACGGCAACTTTACCGCGCTGTTTTTCATGCAGGCCATAGGCCAGGGCCGCGGCCGTCGGCTCGTTGACCAGCCGCAGGACTTCCAGCCCGGCAAGTTTCCCGGCATCTTTGGTGGCTTGGCGTTGCGCATCGTTGAAATAAGCGGGCACGGTGATCACCGCGCGATCCACGGCTTCGCCAAAATGAGATTCCGCCCAATTTTTCAATTCGCGCAGGATGAACGCGGAAATTTCCGGCGGCGTGAACACCCGATCGCCAAGCTGCACGCGGATCACGTTCTTGCTCGCGGGATCGATGCGGAAGGGGAAAAGTTTCAGCTCACTCTGCACGTCGGAAGGCCCGCGCCCCATCAGCCGTTTCACGGAATAGATCGAGCGTTCTGGCTGCGTCAGCAAACGCCGGCGCGCCGGCTCACCAACGATGATGCTGCCATCCGGATCGAGGCTCACGATAGAAGGGCATAGCGTGCTGCCAGACGGTCCCGGAATACACTTCGGCTCTCCGGTCTGCGTATCCACATACGCCACCAGGCTGTTCGTAGTTCCCAGATCGATGCCGACGATGCGTCCCATGGCTAAGTTATTAGCTTCCAGTAATCAGTCTTAAGTCAGAACTCTGGCCCGACCAGCGCGTCACAACAATTCCTTTTGAACGTTCACCACCAGATTCCGGATGTAGGAACGCCGATTGAGCAGCTCATTCAGTTTGCTCATCGCCTTTCTGCGGGCCGTTTCATCCGCAGCGGAATCAATCACCTGATCCCACTCGCGTGCAGCCGACTGCAACTCCGTGTCGACTTGCGCGAGTTTTTCTTCAAAGTTTTTCTCGGCATCCTCCAACTTGTGCCTTAGCGAAGCGGTGTCGCTCCCCTCGGCCTTGGCTTCGCGCAGTTCGTCGAGAGACTCATTCAGCTCGAATACCTCTTCCAGTAATTCTGGAGGCGCCTGCTGCTTGTTCTCGCCGTTCTTCCGAGTGCCTTCAATCGCCAGCAGATATTCCACCCGGGCAATGGGGTCGCGCAACGTGCGATACGCGTCATTCAATTCCGAACTGCGTTGCAGCG
>CAYOOS010000099.1:0-11533 GCA_964405585.1 uncultured Acidobacteriaceae bacterium
GCAGGGAATCGCGAAGACGAAACGCGATCTTGGCGGCGAAACTCTGATGGTTACGGCCGGGCCTACTTGCGAGGACATCGATCCTGTCCGCTACATTACCAATCGATCTTCGGGGAAGATGGGTTACGCGGTGGCAGAGGCAGCCACGCGGCGGGGCGCGAAAGTTATTTTGATTAGCGGCCCGACGGCGCTGGCGGCTCCTGACGGAGTGGAACTGGTGGCTGTGCGCACGGCAGAGGAGATGCTGGCAGCTGCGCGGAAACATTTTGCGGATTGTTCGATGGCAATTTTTTCGGCGGCGGTGGCGGATTACCGGCCAGCCGATCCGGCAGATGTCAAAATCAAACGCAGCAAGGAAGCGTTGACGATTCGCCTGGAACCCAACACCGATATTCTGGCAACCCTGGCCGCGGATAAGGGCGAACGGATTGTCGTGGGGTTTGCCGCGGAGACCGACCACGTCGCCGAGAATGCGCGCAAGAAACTTGCGCAGAAGAATGCCGACCTGATGGTTGCCAATGATGTGACCGCGGAAGGCGCGGGCTTCGATCACGACACCAACATCGTTACCTTGTTTTCCCGCGATGGCCGCGATCTCCCGCTGTCCCGAATGAGCAAGAACGAGGTGGCGGAACGTATTCTGGATGAGGCGTTGCGGCTTCGCGGCGTCTTGCGGAGCAAGCCCGCCACGCACCGGGCAGGCGACTGAGCGACCATGGCCGAACGCGCTTCGGAATCCCTGCAACAGCAGATCGAGAATCGTTTGCGGTATTACGAGGATCTAGGCATCCGCCTGTTTTATCGGGATCGCACGGCAGCGGTCGCCGATGTAAGGCCCGCTCAATCCATTTCAAATGCAGTGCCAATTTCCGCGCCTCTGGAGAGTTCCTTGCCCAAGTCCATCGCCAAGCCCTTTCCACCGAAAGCGGTTGCCGTCGCGCCGATCGTTGCACCTTCGGCCCCATCGCTTTTTGAGAGCGTGAACAAGATCAAAGACGACACGCTGCTGAAGATTCGCGAAGACATCGGCGATTGCACGCGCTGCAAGCTTCACAAGGGCCGCAACAAAATTGTATTTGGAGATGGCAACCCCAAAGCCGAACTTGTGTTTATCGGCGAAGGGCCGGGCGCGGATGAAGACGCGCAGGGGCTCCCGTTTGTCGGGCGCGCGGGAAAACTTCTGACGCAGATGATCGAAGCGATGGGCCTGCAGCGCCGCGACGTGTACATCTGCAACGTGGTGAAATGCCGGCCGCCGGAAAATCGCGCGCCGGAACCGGATGAAGTGGCCACGTGTTCGCCGTACCTGCTGCGGCAGATTGACGTAATCAAGCCGAAGGTGATTGTTTGCCTGGGCGCCGTGGCCGCGAAAACGCTGCTGGAAACAACGCGCGGGATTTCGCAATTCCGCGGGCAATGGCTGGAATGGCGCGGGCACAAGCTGATGGCCACTTATCATCCCGCGTATCTTTTGCGCAATCCAAACGCCAAAGGCGAAGTTTGGAAAGACCTGCAAAAAGTGATGGCGGAATTGGGCCTGCAACCGCCGAAGAAATCAAAATCGTCATAGCATGATGCGGGAAATTTTCCTGCATTTTTTTGCAGATACGGGCAAACTGCTGCTGGACATGTTTAGCTAATCCATCATGGGAATCTTTTATGGACTGCTGACCGCGCTCTCCTGGGGTAGCGCCGATCTGTTTGCGCGTTTCGCCACACGCAAGATCGGCACGCTGCGCACCATGCTCTATATGCAGTTGACGGGTTTCGTGCTGTTGACGCTGGTGATGCGCTGGCTTGGCGGGTGGGGGCACCTGATGGACGGCTCGGGCTGGCGGCCGTGGGCTTGGGGAGTTCTTGTGGGCCTGCTGAACGCCGCGGGCACTTTGGCGCTTTATCGTTCGTTTGAAATTGGCAAAATGTCCATTGTGGCGCCGCTTTCCTCAAGCTATCCGGTGTTGACCTTGTTGCTTTCTGTGATGACGGGAGAACGCTTGACGCTGGCGCGGCTGGTGGGCATGACGCTAGCGATCCTCGGGGTCATCCTCGTGGCGCGCGGTGAAACTATTCCGAGTGACGCCAACACGATCGACGCGGCCTCGCAGCCGGCGAAGAAAAGATTGGGCGTGGGCTGGGCGTTGCTGGCGGCTCTGACGTATGGCGTGATGTTCTGGGTGCTGGGGATTCGTGTGGTGCCGCTGCTGGGCGGAGTGCCGACGGTGTGGATCATCCGGCTGACGTGTTTCATTACCGCGGGGCTGGTCATTTTGATTGCGGGAAAATCCATGGCGCCGCCTTTAGGGAAAGACTCGCCATGGATTCTGGGCGTGGGAATACTCGATACCAGCGCGTACGTGTTCAATAATCTGGGCATGCAGCTGGAACAGATTTCCGTGGTCAGCGTGCTTGCCTCGCTCTATGGGGCGGTGACCGTGGGGCTGGCCGCGCTGATTTTGCACGAGAGGGTTTCGCGGATGCAGTGGGTCGGAGTGTTTTCCATCTTTGCGGGGATTGTGCTGATTAGCCGGTGAAATTCCATCTGTTTCTCCTAGCCGGTTGCGAAAAAGCAGGTCCCTCTCCCGCGTTGCGGGATCGGGATGACAACGAATTAAAATCCGGATGACAACGAAACTGCGTCGTTCGCCAACCTGCTAAACTACACGCGGGATGTCTGGTTCCTATTGCAACGTTGCCTTGCCCGTTCCTCTTCGCACGACATTCACTTATGGCGTGCCGCTTGATTTGCGCGTGCAGTTGCAGCCCGGCTCGCGCGTGCTGGTGCCCTTCCGCAAGAAAGCAATGGTTGGCGTGGTGCTCGAACTTACTGACGCGGCGCCTGCAGGCACGACCATACGTGACGTCAGCAAGTTGATCGATCTTGTCCCTGCGTTGACGCCTAAACTGCTGGAACTGGGGCGCTGGATCGCGGGCTACTACCTTGCTCCAATTGGAGAAGTGCTGCGGGCCATGATGCCGCCAATCACGGAGTTGACGGCGCGGCGCGAGATTGTTTTGACGGAAGCAGGCCGTGCGCTGGCGAAGAACCTCCAGCAAGGCACTGCGCTGACCGATCTGGGCGATGATGAGGCGGCATTCCTGCGGAAGCTCCTCGAGAAAAAAGGAACGTGGCAGGTCGGCCCAGCGGCGAAACTGGGAATTCTGCCGGAAGGATTGCAGCGACTGCAGCGGCGTGGCTATCTGCAAATCCAGGAGACCCTGCAGGGGCGCAAACGGAAGACGCAACGCGTTATCGCATGGAAGGGTAAGGACGCGCAACCTGAAGCGAAACCGCTGGCAGAGAAGGAAGAGCGGCTTCGAGCGTTGCTGCGAACCGAACGCGGTCCGCTGCCATTACCGCAACTCCTGAATCTTTCCCAATTTTCACGCGCGGTGATTGAACGGCTGCTGCGCGAAGGGTTGCTCGAGAGTTGGGAAGAACCGATTGATCCCGCCGAAGACCCCTTTGATTCCGGCTACACGCCTCCGGCACATTCGCTAAATGAAGCGCAGGAGCGCGTGTTTGGCGCCATCCGCGCGCGGTTTGAACTGGGCGAATTTGGCGTGCAGCTTTTGCACGGCGTCACGGGCAGCGGCAAGACGGAGGTGTATCTGCGGGCGATGCAGGACACGCTGGCGCGCGGGAAGACCGCGATCATCCTGGTGCCGGAAATTGCGCTGACGCTGTGGATCGGGCGGCAATGCCGCGCCTGGTTTGGTGCGAGCTTCGAGGGCGTTGCGGTGCTGCACTCGGCGCTGAGCGATGTGGAACGTGCGCACGAGTGGTGGCGCGTGCGCAATGGGCAGGCACGCGTGGTTGTGGGCACGCGATCTGCGGTGTTCGCGCCGCTGGAAAATCTTGGCCTGCTGATCGTGGATGAGGAACAGGAGAACAGCTACAAGCAGGAAGAGACGCCCCGCTATCACGGGCGCGACGTGGCCATCGTACGCGCCAAGCTGGAAAATGCCACGGCACTGCTGGGGTCGGCCACACCTTCGCTGGAGACGTACCACCACGCGGTCAATGGAAAATACGAACTGCTTACGATGGCGGAGCGTGTGGAGAATCGTTCGCTGGCCGCGGTGGAAATTGTGGACCTGCGCCAGGAATTTCAGCAGACGCATCAGGCCAGCCCGATTTCGCAGGTGCTCCACGAGGGAATTGCCGAGGGGCTCTCGTTCCAAACGCAGGCGCTGATTCTGATCAACCGGCGCGGCTATTCGTGGTCGGTGCTTTGCCGGAGTTGCGGCGCCTCGGTGCAATGCGCCAATTGCAGCATTTCGATGACCTACCACAAGAGCCGCAACCGCCTGGAATGCCACTATTGCGGATCGACGCAGAGCGTGCCCAAGGTTTGCCCGAAGTGCGATTCAAAGTATGTGTATTTTTTTGGCGAAGGTTCCGAGCATCTTGAGGAGCGCCTGCGCAAGGAATTTCCCGGCGCGCGGATCGCACGGCTGGACCGCGACACTGCGCGCACCAAGCAGCAATACCAGGAAACTTTGGGGGCGTTCGCTGCCGGCGCGCTGGACATTCTGGTGGGCACGCAAATGCTTGCCAAGGGGCACGATTTTCAGCGCGTCACGCTGGTCGGCGTAATCTCCGCGGATTCCGGGCTGAGCCTGCCGGACTTTCGCGCCGCCGAACGCACCTTCCAGTTGCTCACACAGGTGGCGGGGCGCGCGGGGCGTGGCGATCTCCCCGGCCGCGTGCTCATTCAGACGTATTACCCGGAGCACTACGCGATTCAAGATGCCGTGCGCCAGGACTATCTGGCGTTCTTCGAGCGCGAATTGCATTTTCGCCGCATGATGGCTTATCCGCCGTTCGCGTCTCTGGCCAACGTTATTGTTCGCGATACGAAACTGGAAAATGTAATCCTCTGGTCGCGGCTGCTATCGGAATATTTCTCGCCGCAGGATGGGAAAGGCTTGCGCATCCTGGGACCGGCTTCGGCGCCGCTGGCGCGCCTGAAGAAAGAGCATCGCTTTCAGTTTTTGCTGAAGTCGCCGAAGCGCACGTTGTTGACGAAGGTGCTGACGGGTGCGCTGGCGTTTTGTGACGCTCGCGAAATCCCGCAAACCGCCGTGCTGGTGGATATGGACCCGCTAACACTGCTGTAATCGCCCGGCCCAATTTTCTGTACAATCGCGTGACCAGGAAATCGAGAGTCGGTTGACTCCAAACACGCGCAATCGACTAATTGAGTTAGCCAAACGGAAGAGGCGTTCAAGCAGCTTTCATTTAGCTTTAACAGAGCCTTCAATCAGCGGCGCGGCGGGCGTGCGATTATTTCGGCCTCCTGGGAGGCGACATCATCATGAAAAAGTTCATTGTTTCGGGAACGATTGCGTTCGCGGCGTTGCTGTTGCTCGCCGCAACACTCGTCACAAGATTGACTGCCGGCGACGACCATCAATTTGATCATTTCAAATTCCAGCCGGATAGCCTAGTGCTTAGCCGCAGCGTGTATGTGGGAACAGCCTCGACGGTTACGATCGGCGAGACCCTGCCGCTGGGATGCGCCGGTGGGCCAAATGGCAGCACAAACGTATCTGTGCCAACGACCACGACGGGCACCTCGGTGAGCGTTGCGGTCCCATGTGGCATTGCCGCAGATAACGGGGAATTCCCGAACCTTTCGGACTCGCATAACGTCTGGAACAACGCCAATTCCGACGGGAGTTTTGGCGTCACTTCCCCAATCTTCCTGGACAATTTGACGACCGATGGATGGTTGATTGGCACTCTGCGCATCCCCAGCGACCAGATTGTGACCAGCTTCAGCTCGAAATCAGAGTTGGCGCTGAACCGCTCGATTGACGGCCGGTCCATCACGTTCATGGCTTACCAGGGCGGGCCGGGCTGCGGAGGTTTTCCGGTTTCTCCTACCGCACCTAACCTGCTGGATGTATCGGCTTCCAACACACCGGGCGTCTGCGACCTGACGAATCCAGTCATCACCACGTATCAGAGCAATTCGATTGTTCCCACGGCGTATTACCGGGCGGTGGCGGAAGTGGATGGAGATGGCCACCTGAGTATCACGGATGGAAATGCGTACAGCGGAGACAACGGGCGCGCGGCCATCAAGGGCGGGAACGGTTTGTACTACATGGTGGGAAACGACAATAGCGGCAATCTTTCCAAGAAGCAACTGACGACCACTCCAAGTGGGATTGAGCTTGTAAACGCGACGGGTTCGGAACTGCTTGTGCCAGGGCAGACGCCGCCCGTGCCGCCGAACATCACCATGATTGGGCGTTTGCTGTTTGGCACAGACAAGCCGGGTAAAGACACGAACTTCCGCGGCATGACCATTTTCAATAATACGCTCTATATCGCCAAGGGCAGCGGCGGCAATGGCATCAACACGGTGTATCAAGTGGGCAGCGCGGGCACATTGCCAACGGGCACCGCGGCGGATCTTGCAACGGTACCGATCGCGATTTTGCCGGGATTCCCCAACACCGCCGCGAGCACCTCCAGCGCGTTTCCTTTCGGGATTTGGTTCGCCAACGCCAATACGCTGTATGTTTGCGACGAGGGTGACGGGGCGCTGGTCACGCCTCCGGTCAATGGAAACGTAGCGGACGCACAATCCCTGGCCACTTCAGGCCTACAGAAATGGAGTTTGGTGAACGGAACGTGGACGATGCTTTACGTTCTGCAGGACGGATTGAATATTGGCGTGCCTTACAGCGTTGAGAATTATCCGACTTCACTGAACCCTGCGACAGGTGGTTGCAGGAATATCACCGGCCGCCACAATCATGATGGCACGGTGACCATCTATGCGATTACTTCAACCATCAGCGCAAATGGCGACCAGGGAGCGGATCCGAACAAATTGGTGAAGGTGAGCGACTTGGTGAGCGCGACGAGTCTGCCCGTAAGTGATGGCGACAACGATCACGATGATCGGTTGGGCCATTTCGTAACGATTCGATCTGCGAAGGCTGGGGAAGTGTTTCGTGGCGTGGCTTTCGCGCCCGAAGACCACGGCGACGATCATCAGTAGGAGATACAGCAACAGACGTACCTCGCGAAACGATCGCGGTTGAAGTTGCGCTCAGGGGCGGGCTGGATTCTTGCGGCGCGCCCAAAATCCCGCAAACCGCCGTGTTGGTGGATATGGATCCACTGATACTGCTCTGATTGCTTCGGCCCACAATCCTTTGGTGCCACTGGATCACTTTCCGGTTCAGAGATCCTACTCTTCACCAATACGGGATGAACGCCCAAATCCAAAAATTGCAGCACTTGGCGCAAGATGTCCGCGAAGGAGCGCGTTTGACCGAGTCCTTGCGTTCGTTATCAATTAGTGAGCGCAACGCCGATATTTGCTAAATTGCTGCTATTATTCAATCGCGCCAGCGAACGACTCGCGCCGGATTTTCAAACCAGAGGAAAAAATGAAAGAGTCCTTGTTGCTCGCTCTTCTAACATCTCTCGTCGTATATGCCCTGCCCGCGATAGACCTTCCATCCCCTCCACCCGGATTTACCTGGCAAGAAATCCCAGAACTGAAGGCAGCAATTTTGCGACCGAACGGTTGGTTTTTCAAGCGCGAGGAAGGCAAGGGCACGCTTGCTTATTTCATTACGAAAGAGAATATCGAGAACAACGGGCAATTTCAGACTGGCCTGACTCTCAACGTATTTCGGCTCAAGAAGGAGAGTGCGGTCGAGAAGGGCAGAAACTTCATCGATCAATTGGCAAACAGGCAACATGGAGAGAAATGGGCGAGGGAAGTTGGACCATTCAAGGAGTTCGGTTGCTTAACGAAAGATACGGAGCCAGGTGGCACTAGCGTAGTCCAGACGCTCATGGTAGCCAACCCTAAAACAAATACACTCTATTTGCTTATTTTTGAGAGCCCCGAGTCTGAGTGGGACTCCGCTTGGAAAATTGGCAAACAGATTCTGGACACACTGGCAATCGACGACGAAATCTAACCTGAATGCTTGCCTAACGCATTACCCGGGGGCTGAATGGCTGCTACCTGTGGAACACTCGCACTCGTTGGGTAGCGTCAACTCCAATAAGACGACCGCGATGAGCAAGGCAACAACCACAACTACAGCGGATTCGCCATGAAGCATAGCAGGAAGACGAGCAGTGCCAGTAACGCGCCGAATCTGCGATTAGGGTCCAGCGGCGTGGGATCGTAAATCGGGGCGGAGCGGAAATAGCGCACGCCGAACAAAAGAGCGGCCCAGATCAGCCAGCCTCTCCACAAGAAAATGCCCATGGGCACCAAAATGATGGGCAAGATCAGAGAAACCATGCGATGCCAACGCGGGCTGACGGAGCGCAGAATGTGCCCGCCATCGAGCTGCCCCACGGGAAGCAAATTCAGCGCGGTGGCAAAGAGTCCAACCCACGCGGCGCGCCCGACGGGATGCAAGAGCAATTCTGCCGCATGGGCATTCGGCAGAATAACAGCGGAGATCAGCCGCATGACGGCGGGAACGCCGAAAACCAGCTCGGCGTTGCCATCGCTCGCCAGCGCAGGAATTATCTTCGCGTGCAGCACTCCATACGCCATCGCGGGAATTGCCAGCAGAAAGCCCACCATCGGCCCGGATGCGCCCACATCAAACAGGGCGCGCGCGGAACGAATTGGCGAACGAATCAGGATGAACGCTCCGAACGTGCCGATCAGCGTCGGCGCGGGAATGAACATCGGATAGCTGGAACGGATGTGGTGATACCGGCAGGCGAAGTAGTGGCCCAGTTCGTGCGCCAGCAGGATGCCCATCAGAGTTATGGCGAAGGGAAGGCCGGCAAGAAGCGCGGCGGGATGGTGATAGGCAAGAACGAACGTTTGGAAGAAAGTGTCCAGCGAAGCGGCCTGATTGTGCGCATAGGCAATGGCAAAATGCGTGCCCGCCAAAAGACACGTGATCAACGTGAGGAAAAACAGCACAGCAGCAAGGATGAGGGAACGAATCGTGGGGTGAGGCGGAGTTGCTCCGTAGTTGGGCCCAATGGCGACATAATCCCGCCAGGTGTTGGCATTCAAAAAAGCGGGAGCGCGCCGCTCTGTTTCCGGTGGGGTCACGAATTTTTACTTGGCCGCCACACCCGCAGTGGTATCTTCCAGACCTTGCAGTTCTTTGCCGGGCTTAAAGCGCACCGCTTTGCCAGGAGGAATGCTGACCTCTTCGCCGGTGCGCGGGTTTCGCCCGATGCCGGTTTTGCGCGGCTTCACGCTAAAGACTCCAAACTTGCGCAGTTCGATGCGTTGACCCCGGCCGAGAGCAGCCTTCAGGGACTCGAAAACCGTTTCGACGGCTTGCTCCGCTTTCGTGCGACTGATGTTGGTCTTGCCTACCACCGCGTTTACAATGTCGAGCTTAATCACACCGGCCTCCGGGCTCTACGTGGCCCGATGCTATTGGGTGTGGCGCAGGTTGTCAAGAAGTGTTCGCTCGCATAGACTCTTACCTTTCAAGAACACATTTTCTTTAAATACGTGTGAGGAGGAGTGGATGTCTGTTAAGCCCGACCGTTGGATTCGCAAGATGGCGCTGGAACACAAAATGATCGAGCCGTTTACCGACCGGCAAGTACGGGAAGGCGTCATCAGCTACGGCGTGTCTTCCTACGGGTACGACATCCGGGTAGCGGACGAGTTCCGGATCTTTACCAATGTGAACTCGACCACGGTGGATCCAAAGAACTTTGATTCACGTTCCCTGGTGGATTACAAAGGCGACGTGTGCATCATCCCGCCGAATTCGTTTGCCCTGGCGCGTTCCGTGGAATATTTCCGCATCCCGCGCAATGTGTTGACCATTTGCCTGGGAAAATCCACCTACGCGCGCTGCGGCATTATCGTGAACGTGACCCCGTTCGAGCCGGAGTGGGAAGGCTTCGTGACGCTGGAGATCAGCAACACCACGCCGCTGCCAGCGAAAATCTACGCCAACGAAGGCCTGTGCCAGGTGCTCTTCTTTGAGAGCGACGAAGACTGCGAAGTCAGCTACAAAGACAAGAAAGGGAAGTACCAGGCGCAAGGCGGCATCGTGCTGCCGCGATTGTAGCCGCCGCCTTATTTGGCAAACAGGCGCGAGGCGATGTCCGCGACGTGCTTACCCTGATAGCGCGCGATCTTCAATTCATTTTCGCTGGGCTGCCGCGCGCCGGTGGGCCCTGCCAGTGTTGTTGCGCCATACGGGGTGCCGCCGGTGATGTCGTCCATGTGCACAAGACCGGACTCACTGTAGGGCACGCCGACGATAATCATTCCGTGATGCAGCAGCGTGGTGTGAAAACTGGTGATGGTGGTTTCTTGGCCGCCGTGTTGCGTTCCTGTTGAAGCAAAAACGCTCCCGACCTTTCCGATCAACGCGCCCTTCATCCAGAGCTGCCCGGTCTGGTCCAGGAAATTGCGCATCTGTGCGGCCATGTTCCCAAATCGTGTCGGCGTGCCGAAGATGATCGCGTGGGCCTCCGCCATTTGATCGACTTTGGCTAACGGCACACTTGCAAAGGCTGCTTTCGCGGCTTTGGCGCCGTATTTTTCCAGGACGTCGTCGGGCATGAGTTCTTGCACCTGGTAGAGCGAAACATTCGCGCCTGGGACCTGTTTGGCGCCTTCCACAATGGCTTCCGCCATGTGGTAGACGTGGCCGTACATGCTATAAAAAATGACCTGAACATTGATGCTCATCTGCTTCTCCTTTTTGAGAGTATAAAAACTATTGCCGGTCAGACCTCAACTGGAAACCGATTGCAGCGGATAGCCGCGTTCCCGCCAAGCCTCCAGGCCGCCTTGGAGCGGCCGGATGTGCTGGATGCCGCGCCTGCGAAGTAGCAGCGCCACACGGGCGCTGGAAGCTTCGTTTGGTCAAGTGCAGTAGAGAATCACCTCGCGGTTTTCCGGAAGTAACCCGGGCTTTTCGCTAAGCTCCGTCGCATCCATGCGGAAAGCACCGGGAATGGTTTCCGGGTCGGCTTCAAAGTCCAGGGAGTGGCGGAGATCGATGATGGAAAGAAGCTCGCCGGCATCAATTTTTTGCTTCAATTCGTCCACGCTGATCCGGGAGATGCGCAAGTCGCGCAGGAAACTCTGGCGGGCCACGAACTTGTAAGAGATATAAGAGGCGAGTCCCAGCATCAGGACAAGCAGGAGCCAGCCGCCCAGCGAGACGGCGCTCTGCGCGATCTCTTCGATCTGCCCGCTGAACAAATAACCCAAAGTCAGATAAGTGCCGGCCCAGAGCATGGCGCCGAGTGCATCGAACAGAAGGAATTTGCGAAAACGCATGCGGAAGATGCCGGCCATCGGCGTTGCCACGGTGCTGAGACCGGGAAAGAACTTCGCGACCAACAGAGACCTGGCGCCCTGCTTCTGGAACAGTCCCTCGGTGCGGCGCACACATGAATCAGGTTCGAGCGAAATCTTGCACAGCCATTGCAAGACCTTGATGCCTTGCGTGCGTCCCAGGTAGTACCAGATCGTGTCCGCGGAAACTGCCGCAGTGATGCACAAGGCGAGCGCGCCGCCGAAGTTCATTTTCCCCA
>CAYOOS010000100.1:0-2516 GCA_964405585.1 uncultured Acidobacteriaceae bacterium
GCTGGTTCTGCTTTTGCTCACGGCTGGCTCGGCATGGGCTCAGTTTTCGGCGAATATTCAAGGAACCGTCAGCGATCCAAGTGGCGCAGCGGTGGGGCAAGCAAAACTCACGCTGGAAAACCTTGTCACGCACGTTACGACGACGACCACAGCGGATGCCGAGGGAGGCTATCGATTTTTGAGCCTCGCTCCGGGTCCTTACAAAATCACAGTTGAAGCGGCAGGTTTTTCCAAGGCCGAAACAAACGTCACACTCGAGACGAACGAAAACCTGAGCGTTCCGATCTCTCTCAAGGTTGGCGGTACGACTCAGACCATCGAAGTCACGGCTGAAAATCCGCTCGTAAACACGGCCGAGACGCGAAATCAACAGACACTCCAAACGCAGGAGTTATCGACTTTGCCGCTGGCGGGACGGAACATGCTCTCTCTGACCACCATTGCCCCAGGCGTCTCTGGGCTAGGAATGGCTGGCGGTCCAGGCGTTGCCTCGGGCACACCGGGATCTAGCGTGAACAACTTCTCGACGGAGACAGCCGTGGACGTCAGCGCCAACGGTCAAGGCACCGTGGCAAATATGTGGATTATCGACGGGCTGGACGTCACGAGCAGCGTCAGGCAGGGCGTCTTGAATCTGGTGCCCAACCCCGACGTCATCCAAGAAGACAACATTCAGGTCAATACTTATAACAGCGAGTACGGGCGTGGAAGCGGTCTGCAAGTTGCCACGACGACAAAGTCTGGTTCGGATGAATTTCACGGCTTGGCGAGTGACTACTTCAACTACCAGTCGATGTTTGCCAGGTATTCATTGTCGCCTTCCACAGCCCCCTATAACCCGTTCCATAGCAATAACCTGTCTGGGACCATTGGTGGCCCAATCATCCCTCATCGTCAGTTTTTCTTTTTCTTCGGCATCGAAGCGCTGCGTTCCTCTGCTTCTACCGGAAACTCGGTGGTGACATTCGCGGATCCGGCGTTTGCCTCCTGGGCGAATACCAACTACCCGGGCAACTTTGGCTCCAAGATCCTGACCACCTACGTGCCCGCTCACGTGGCTGTCAGTGGGGTGGTAAGTACTGCAAATGATATTTTCCCGGGCACTTGCGGGACGTCCGCAACGAACGACTTGCCTTGTACGACTCCCATGGTGGACAGCGGTACGTTCAATGGCTCCAACGTCATCAACGGCACGCAATACTTCGTTCGCGTGGACAAGTATTTCAAGAACGACCGCATTTACGGCAGCTTCTTCCGCACCCTTCAGGCCAACCCCGCTCCCAATGCCATCCCGCAATTCTCCACCACGAATAACTATTGGGAGCGTGCTTTGCAGGTGAACTGGACGCACACCTTCAATCCGAACACGCTGAATGAAGCCATCTTTGCGCAGAATCGCATCGAGGGAAAGCTTGACGAAACCGGCGACTTCTCCATTCCGGGAATCAGCGTAACCGGGCAAAACCTGGGATACGGCCTGGGGTTCTCGCAAGGGGACTTCATTCAACACAACTACCACTGGCGCGATGTTCTGACGCATGTGCGCGGCGCGCACGTCATCAAGGTGGGCTACGAAGGCTTGTACGGGGATGACGTCGAGCCGTTCCAGGGGCCGTGGTCTCACCCCGCCTTCAGCTTCAGCAATTTGTTGGCACTGGCTCAGGATGCACCTCTCACCGAGGCCGGAGTCATGTACAACCCCAATACCGGCCAGCAGCAGCTTTGGAGCTGGGACGCAGCATCCAAAACCTTCGGCATTTTTGCCGAGGACACTTGGAAAGTGCACCGCAATCTAACCGTGACGTTGGGTTTCCGATTCGACGATCAGGGAAACCCCTATTCCAAGACCCCCACGACGGTGTTTGGCAACTTCTACCTCGGTAGTGGTTCGACCCTTGAGGATCAGGTGGCGGCTGGGTATGCAAAACCCACGCACAACGCATTGCTCAGCGCACCCAAAGCCTATACTCCGCGTATTGGAGCCGCCTGGGACGTCAATGGAAGAGGGGACTGGGTGGTGCGCGGCGGATTCGGGATGTTCTCCAATTGGCTGACGCCGGCCAATATTCAGGAGGAATTCCGTGGCAACCCGCCAGGGCTAATCAATCCCACTTTCTATGCGGCAAATGCACCGGGCAACCAACCGGTCTTCGTCCAAGGGACTAGTAGCACGCCTCCGTTCGGATTCACATTCCCTTCACTTGCTGGCACGGCCTTGTGTCCAACAGCTCCGTGCCTCGACGCGGCGGGAGGAATTCCGGGAGCAGGCTTATCGATCGGCGGAATCAACCCAAATATCGTTTCACCGACTGCCTACATTTGGTCGGGGACGTTGGAACATAGGCTTGGGGGCCACTTTGTTGGGGCCGTACTGTACAGTGGTTCTCATACTACGAACCTCGTTGGAAACGGCAATGCAGGAGGCATCGTCTCCTATGGCGTGGACATCAATGAAGAGCCGGGAGTATTGATTAACGAGGCGCCCGGCTCCGCTCCGATTCGGCCCAATCCAAGTT
>CAYOOS010000100.1:2526-11524 GCA_964405585.1 uncultured Acidobacteriaceae bacterium
CCTCAGAGCCAGAGCAAAGCGTGGGTTCTTCGACGCTTCTTACACGCGATCTTCTTCCAAAGACGATGGAAGCAGATATCCGGTCCCGACCGATCCAGCTCAGTTTTACGGACCCTCGCCTTGGGATGTTCCCAACCGCTTTTCCGCGAGCTTTAACTATGAGCAACCGGGCTTGAACGGTGGTGCGGGGTTTGTAGGACACGCAACGAGCGGGTGGGGCCTCAGCGGAACAAGTGTCTACCAAACAGGCTATCCGTTCACGGTGTTTACGTCGGCGGCGTACAACGGCGCAAACTATGTTCCGGGGGCAGACGCGCAAACCACCGCTACTGGCGACTACCTCGCCAACGGCGACAACTACAGCTACCCCGACGTCACCAGCTATCAGCAGGGGACATCGCGTAGCGCTTATGTCAGCGGCGTATTCTCATCCGGGCAATTCACTGTGCCCGCAGCGGGCACGAACGGCAATGAGAAATACAACCAATTCCGAAATCCGGCGTTCGTCGAAACGGATCTTACGGTCTACAAGAACACTCACATAACCGAAAAACTAACTTTCCAAATCCGGTTTGAGTTCTACAACCTTTTCAATCACGCCAATTTCCAGAGCGTTCAGGGCGATCTATCGCAAGGCAACTTTGGCCATGTAACCGCCCAGACGCTGCCGAGATGGTGGCAATTGGGAGGGAAATTCTACTTCTAGGCTGATATACAACCTCAACGGGGGATCACCGTTTTCTACACCCCGAACGGTGGTCCCCATCGCAGAGCGGGAAGAGGCCACGACAGCATTAAGAAACTTGGCTGCTTCCCGCGCTCGAACAGAAACACACAATGATTTGTAGTGCCAGAGGCGGAGGCGGTGCAGCCCCGCCTCATTTCATTCGCAGCTGCAAGTTCGGAGCAGACGAAGCGCTTCGCGGCTCTTACATGAGACGTTGCCATCCACGTTCGCTGGCGCGCACGCAGGGGATTAGCCGCAGACGAATCGCTCTGTGGCTTGTTGCGTTCGTAAGCTTCTCTACATTGTTTGCGGGGGAGATCTTCGCAACTTCGAATCCTTCGCCCGCGAGTTCGTCGCAAGAAAAAGAAAAGAGGCCAGTTGCATTACGCTGGGATCCGCCCAGCGTGGACACTCCGATTCCGTCTCTCTCCGCGACGCCGTCCTGTTCCCTTCCCGATGTCCTGAAACTGGCGGGACAACGCGCCGAGGAACTCGTCGACCACCTTCAGAAGTTCATTGCGCACGAGCAGATCCGCTACGAGCAAAGAGACGAACATGGTATCGCGGAAATATCTCTGACACAGAGGTTCGAGTACCTGGTTGATTTCGGAAAGCAATCCGAGCCGCTCAAAGTTCATGAAACTCGCACGCCACTTGGGGGAACCAAAGACGCGCACCTCGACGCCATTCTGGATAAGGGGCTGCCGGTGTTAGCCCTGATTTTTTACCCCGCGCTGCAAGGCGACTACGAGATGCGCTGCGAGGGCGCAACGCAATGGAACCAGCAGGCCGCCTGGGTTGTCCATTTTCGCCAGTTGAAAGGGAAACGCCCCCGGACTTTATCGATGGTAACTCCGACGGAAGTCTACCCGCGGGTTGTCAACGTAACCGAACTCCGCCCGCTCAGTATCAAGGGTCGCGCCTGGATCGCCGCAGACTCGGGTCAAGTGATGCATCTCGAAACGAATCTGATCGAGGGGATTCTCGTGATTGACCTGCAGGACGTAGCCATATCGGTGGACTACGCGCCGACAAAATCTCTTTCGCAAGATGTGGGATTCTGGCTGCCCCAATTCGTTGTGGCCTACACGGACTACGCCAAGCGGCGAATGATCATCGAGCACACTTTTTCGGACTTCCAGCTCTTCTCGATCGAAACGAATCAAGTCATTCAAAAACCAAAGGAGAAGTAAAGTAATCCTCGAAGTCGAGGTGACTTACCCTGCCGATGGATTACGCGCCCCACTGGACAACGGTGTATGAGCACGCGGGGACTTCGAACTTTGAATGACTGCTGGAAGTGGTCGGCTTGTTTAAGTCTTGGGGAACCACGTGCTTTGGAGCATCGAAGCTGTTGACAGCTTTCAAGTCGCTCCCGGTTAGCGTCAGCGCAGTCAGCAATCGTGCGGGCGGTGCGTCTTGCCACTGCACTTCGATTTCGCGGCTTTTGGCAAGATCGCGATTTAAGATGAAGAGAGAAGTCTTCCCCGTTTCCTTATCAAAGGTGGCGGTCACGTCTAGATAGGGGACCTGTCCGATCCCTTTGACCTCATAGGTGGGTGATTCCGACAACACGTTTAAGACAGCGCCGCGAGCCATCTGCAGTCCCCAACTATAGGGGTAGTAAATGGTCTGGCGGAAGAGGCCGTTGGCATTTGTCATGATGGGGGCGATCACATTCACGAGTTGCGCGAGGCAGGCTAGCTTCACGCGGTCGGCGTTCCGGAGCAGGGTGTTGACGATTCCGCCGACGACGAGTGCGTCTTCCAGGTTGTAGACCTCCTCGAGCAGATGCGGCGCTTCTTGCTCATGGCCGTTGTCGGCATCTCCGCCGCGCGCGCGGTACCACACGTTCCATTCATCAAAGGAGAGCCACAGTTTCTTTGGAGAGCGCTTGCGGCCACGCACCAGATCGCAGACTGCGACAGTTTCGGCGATCTGACGGTCCATGGTTAGATTTATCGCCATATATTTCGAACTGTCGCCGCCGGTATCTTCCTGGGAGTTCCCGACGTAGCGGTGCAGAGAGAGAGCGTCCACATATTGGTAGCATTGCTCGAGCACCTCGCGGTCCCACTCGAGATAAGTGGGCATGAGAGGGCCGCTGGACCCACAGGCTACAAGTTGCAATGTGGGGTCGGGGTCGACATAACGCATTTGGCGCGCGGCGTCCGCGGCTTTCATTCCGTATTCTGCGGCCGTCATGTGGCCGATTTGCCAGGGACCATCCATCTCATTGCCCAGACACCAGTGCTTTACGTTGTAGGGCTCGGCAATGCCATTTTTGCGCCGCAGATCGCTCCAGCGTGTGCCCTTTTCAACATTGCAGTACTCCAGCAGCGCGGCGGCCTGCTCGGCAGTTCCGGTTCCCAGATTGAGTCCCATTAATGGCTGGGTACCCACCGCCTTGCACCACATCATGAATTCATCGGTACCGAATTGATTGGTGTTGACTGAGTTCCAAGCCTTATCCAGAACTCGGGGACGATCTTGCTTCGGTCCAATACCATCCAACCAGTTGTATCCGGAGACAAAATTGCCGCCGGGGTAGCGAATGATGGGGACGCCAAGCCCGCGGATCTCTTCCATGACATCTTTTCTGAACCCGTATGAGTCGGAGAGCTTTGAGCTGGGGTCGTAAATACCTTCGTAAATGGCGCGGCCCAAATGCTCGAGGAATGACCCAAAAAGATTTCGTTCAATGGGCGCAATCCAGCGCCGGGTATCCAAGTAAACGCGCGTGGCGGTCAGCGGATTACTGGGTGGAGTTTGACCCTGCAAGAACTGGCTGAACGCGAATTCCGTTGAACACACTGCCCCGAGTGCAAGTGACTGCTGCAGAAAGCGACGCCGTTCGATCGCAGCCATGGGAACAAGCCTCCTCAAATGGACAATTCTGGAATTCAGATTTGCGGCAAGCATAGCACAAGCGTGAATCTTACAAGTAGCACATTGTGAAAACGCTTGCTGAGCATTTGAGGGCAGGCGATCTCCGTGTGACTGATTTTGCCAGGCAGGATCCGTGAAGGCCTTTGCGGCACACTCTGGCAAATCTGCTGAATTTGACGGAGCATTTAGATCATATCTCGCCTTCACCGTAAGATTTTGGAGGTCCGCAAATTTCCTTTTCCGTTGACACCCAACAACCGTTGACATAGCGTAGCGGGATAAAGAGTAAGCGTTTGCTCAGCGCGGACACCGGTATGGGTGAGGACCCGCTCTATGGCCAGATTGCGTTATCTCGTCTCTTTGATCACGAAAGACAACGACTACCAGATGGAACAAGCGTCCGCGGCCAAGACAGCGGCCGGGGAAGCCGGGGCGGATGTCGACATTATCTACGCTGAAAATGACGCCATCACGCAGAGCACGCAACTCTTGAAGGTGATCCAGGGCGATGAGTCAACGCGTCCGAACGGCATTTTCGTCGAGCCACTTGGGGCGACTCCATTTCCCAAAGTGGCGGCTGCGGCCGCTGCTGCGGGCATCGGCTGGGGCGTCCTCAATCGCGAAGCCGAGTACACGTCCGCTCTCCGTCAGACGACCCTCACTCCGATCTTCTCGGTCAGCGTGAATCAATTGGAAATTGGTCGAATTCAGGGCAAGCAAATTGCCGCACTTTTGCCGGGAGGTGGTTCCGTCCTGCTCGTGCAGGGACCTTCGGTGAGTTCCGTGTCCAGGGAAAGGTTTGACGGTTTACGCGAAACACTTCCCTCGAACGTGCAACTTGTGAATTTGCGAGGGAAATGGACGGAAGAAAGCGGCTACCAGAGCGTTTGTTCCTGGATGAAGCTCATGAGAGCTCAGAAGTTTCGCATCGACTTGATTTGCGGCCAAAACGATGTGATGGCCATGGGCGCCAAGAAAGCGGTAAAAGAACTGGCTAGCGAGTTGGATCGCGAGTTTCTGTCCAGCATTCCCGCAACAGGCTGCGACGGAGTTCCCAGCACTGGACAAACTTGGGTGCGTACCGGGCACTTGTCTGCCACGGTTGTAGTGCCACCGAGTTCCGGCAAAGCGATCGTCTTGATGACGCGCGCCTTACAAACGAAGACGCAACCCGCGGAACATACCTTCACAACCCCAGAGGCTTTCCCTGCCCTCGAATCACTCAAGCCACTCGCCGCAAGGCATTGAATGAGCACTCGTTTGTTCTTTGCCTTCGTGGCTCATCGCTCCCCGCGAGCGATGCGGATATTTCTGCAATCGTACCTGCGGCAGGGACTATGTCCTCAAGCGGTGCTGTTTTCGCCCGCACAAACCATCTACGCCGCGCTTTGGCTCCGTCTTCTTGACGCGGCTGAATGCTTCCTGCAAAATCGAGCTGTTAGCGTTGCCTCGCTCCTATAGCCGTTCCTTTTGAGTCCCGGATGCAGTTCGAGTTCTCTTCGGAATCAGCGGTTGCCTCCAGCGGATTCCACTGAAGCCAATGATTCGGTCCCTTCAATCTCCGCAGTTAGAATTCGTGAATCCTTCAGCCTGGCCATGCCCTATTGTCGGATCCAACGTCACTGTGTTGTTGCTTAGCATTTTCATTTGGTTCTGTAGCGCCGCGTTTGTCTGCGCGCAGAGCAGTTCGCCCCCCACTCCGCAGTCTGTTGTGCAGGCGCTCCAGGCTCACGACAATGAATTGGCTCTGCGGTTGGCACAGGAGTTGGCGAACGCCCATCCAGGCGATCCACGCGCCTGGACATTACAGGGGATCGCTCTCCAAGGCTTAGCCCGGCCTGAGGAAGCTCTTCTGGCTTTTAAGCACGCGCTTCAAATCAATCCAAACAACG
Organism: uncultured Acidobacteriaceae bacterium; assembly: GCA_964405585.1. Taxonomy (GTDB): domain Bacteria; phylum Acidobacteriota; class Terriglobia; order Acidiferrales; family UBA7541; genus Acidiferrum. The sequence continues at coordinate 8,035 of CAYOOS010000100.1, forward strand.
TTGCCGCGCTTGAGGCGGCTGCGCAGCTTGAATTCCAGGCCGGAAGTCCTGACGCGCTGCCGTTCCTAGAGAAGTTGCTTAATCTGAACCCCGATGACCAGACGGCCCACGCGATGACGGCGGCACTGGCCTTTCAAAAGAGAGATTGCGCTACGACCGTGGAGCATTACCAAAAAAGTCCTGCGGTTGTGACGAATGACATTCCAGCCCTATCGCAATTCGGAGCGTGCCTGGTTCATCTGAATCGCGCGGCGGAAGCGTTGGAGGCTTATCAGCGTATTGCGGAGCTTCGTCCCCAAGATCCAGATGCGTTGTATTACCTGGGGCTGGCCCAATACGGCGCTCACAAGTATGAGGATGCAATCCGCACACTGCTTCCCCTTACGCAGGATGGTCCGGAAAAGCGAAGGGCTGCGGCTTTGAATCTTATCGCGGCGGTTTACGAAGACGATCAGCAGACACCCGCGGCGGTCGCGGCCTTACAGAATGCGATCGCGCTTGATCCGGCCAACAGCGACCATTACCTGGATTTGGCCACTATCAGCTTGGATCACGGTGCTTTCAAGCTGGGAGTGGATGTGCTCAACGCCGGGCTCCACGCGGTGACCGATACCGGTCGTCTCTATCTTGAACGCGGGGTCCTCGAGGTGCAATTGCAACAGTATGACGAGGCGAATGCTGATTTCCGAAAAGCCGCGGAACTGAATCCACTTCAGAACTACAGCTCCGTGGCACTGGGCATCTCTTTGCTTCAGGAAAACAAGCTGGGCGAATCGATTAAGGTTGTGCGGCAGCGGCTTGCTAAGGCGCCTGGCGACTCTACCCTAAATTATCTTCTCGCCGAACTCCTGATCCGCTCCGGCGTCAAACCGGGCACACCTGGTTTTCAGGAGGCGAAGGCTGCCGCACAGCGCGCCGTGCACAGCAAGCCGGATTTTGGTCTTGCCGAAGATGTCCTCACCGAGCTTTACCTGCGATCGGGAGAGACGGTTCGTGCGGAAGCGACGGCACGCCTTGCGCTGAAGTCCGACCCCAATGATCAATCCGCGCTCTACCATCTGATTGTGTGCCTTCGTGGGAAGGGGGATCAGACGGAACTACCGCAACTGGTGCAGAAGCTGGCGGAGGTCACGGCTGGCTTACGTGAGCAAGAAAAGGCGCAAAATCGATTCAAATTGGTGGAAGAAGAAAGCGACCGCAATTCACAGAAGCAAGTGAATCCGTGATGTTCTGCTGGCTTCCGTGCCATTTTAGCTGTGCGGCAGGTCACAGCTAAAATGGAAGTAGTGGATGATCCTCTGGTGATGAATTAGGCTGGGGGACTGTCCGTGTTCCAGCCGAATGACGGTGATGCCGTGGAACGAGTGAGAGCGCAAAGTCAGAGCATCAGGGTTGTGATTGCCGTTACCGCGCTCATTCTTGTGATAGGTGTGGTACAGCACGGCTTCAGCAAGGCAAGTTCGACGTTTGCCCGACTAGAGGCGACAACCGCGCAGACCACAGAATCCTCTCCCACGCAAAGCACCAATACTCCTCCGGTTGCAGCGATTACCGTCGACTACCCTGAGGATGGATCGATCTTTCCGCCGGAAATTACACCTCCGACATTTCTTTGGCGCGACGCTTCGGACAGCGCTTCTTTCTGGACGATCAAGGTGACGTTCAGCGACGGTTCTCCTGAGATGCAAACAAAATCGCTGGGGGAACGGCTGCGCATCGGCGAACTTGACCCGCGTTGTATTTCACCAAGCAACGAACCGCCTAAATTGACTCCTGAGCAAGCGGCGGCGCGAACGTGGATACCGGATACAGCCACCTGGGAGGCCATCAAGAAACATTCGAAGGAACATCCCGCCACCATCACGATCACTGGTTTTGAAAGCGAGCGTGCGGACCGCGCCATTTCTAGCGGCGAGGTTGTGATTCAAACCTCTCAGGATCCCGTCGGAGCGCCAATCTTTTATCGTGATGTGCCGTTGATACCTTCGGAATTGCAAGAGGGTGTGATTAAGCCGCTGGCCCAGGGCGATCTGCCCCTGCTTTCCTGGCGCTTACGCAACATCGCCGAGCCCCGCAGCCGGCTGTTACTTACGGGCCTTCACACTTGCGCCAATTGCCATTCGTTTTCACGCGACGGCAAAACGTTGGGTATGGATCTGGATGGCCCCGCCAACGACAAAGGTCTGTACGTGCTCGCTGCGATCAAGCCCGAAATGTCCGTACGCAATCAAGACGTGATTTCCTGGAGTTCGGTAAGGGATGAGACAGCTTCACCTTCACGAATCGGTTTCATGTCCCAAGTCTCCCCCGACGGCAAATATGTCCTGACGATGTTGCGCGGACTGGAGAACAAGCTTGCCGATAGCTACTACGTTGTGAATTTCAAGGACTACCGATTTCTGCAGGTGTTCTATCCGACGCGAGGAGTTCTTGCGTGGTACAACCGCGCGACGGGCCGGCGCCAAACCTTGCCGGGCGCGGATGACCCGCGCTATGTGCAAACCGACGCGGTCTGGAGTCCGGATGGCCAATACGTGGTCTTTGCCCGGGCGGAAGCGAAGGATCCTTACCCCAAAGGCCAGAAGCTGGCCGAACATGCCAACTCTCCGGAGGAGACGCAAATCCAGTACGACCTCTACCGCATCCCGTTCAATGACGGCAAGGGTGGCCAGGCGGAGGCGATCGCGGGCGCTTCTCAAAATGGCATGAGCAATAGCTTTCCCAAGGTTTCGCCGGATGGGCGCTGGATCGTGTTTGTGAAGTGCCGCAATGCACAATTGATGCGACCCGACAGCCAGCTCTACATTGTGCCTGCCGGAGGCGGAGTGGCGCGCCGCATGCGATGCAACACGACTCTGATGAATTCCTGGCACAGCTTTTCGCCCAATGGCCGTTGGCTGGTTTTCTCCTCGAAGAGCCGCACACCCTACACACAGATGTTTTTGACGCACATCGATTTGGAAGGCTATGATAGCCCGGCGATCCTGATCGATAACGCGACCGCGGCGAATCGCGCCGTGAATATTCCGGAATTCGTGAATATCCCCCCGAATGGAATGCTCAAGATCGATGTGCCCGCAGCGGAATCCTACCGGCTTTTCGATGTTGCCACGGACCTGACGGCAAAAGGCCAGCTTCCAGAAGCCATCGCGGCGTGGAAGAAGGTGTTGGAGCTGGATCCGCGCAATGCCAAGGCTCAGAACAACCTGGGGAATGCGTTGATGTGGCAGGGCAACCTCGCCGAGGGGACGGCGCACTTGCAGAAAGCCCGGGAACTCGATCCCGAGTTCAATGAAGCTCAGAGTGATTTCGGAATCGCGTTTTATAACCGCGAGCAGTTTCGCGTTGCCATGAGAAAGTCGGATTGCGACGCCACGGCCACTTTCGGCGGCAAGATTCTTGCCGTGGCGCCGGACGATGCTGAAGTCAAAAAGGCTGTGACAGACTGTGCGCAGAAACAGATTCGCCAACAAATGCGGGAAGCGCTTGG
>CAYOOS010000101.1:0-11521 GCA_964405585.1 uncultured Acidobacteriaceae bacterium
GAAGTGTGAGCCGATGCAACTCTCGCATGTCACTGCGTTTTGGCTCCGGTTGAGTGGCAATATACTTCTTGATTTGTTCTTGTGCGTTCATAGGTTCTGCTCCCCAGTTGCGCGCACGAGATTATACGACGATTAATCCTTTTGAACCGTTCGCATTCTGTGTCACACCGGATACCAGGTTTTGGGTCACCTTCTCCCCCTTGCGAGGGCGGGCGGCCTTGACCGTCGAGGCCGCCGGGCTACCGAAAGATGCGCTGGTGGAAATTGAACTGGTGGCCGTGCTCTGAGGGAGAGCGTTGCCGGAAAAACGGGGCGCGGTACGAACATTTCTGGTTAGCCAAGTTGTCTCAATGGGTCGACGCAAGACCCATGTCGAACCCGGTTTGCATTGAAAACAAAGGTTAAATCGTTCGTTAGGGTTAAATCAGCCGAAACACTACCCTGGCTAGGTTTTGAGCATGTGCAGCCGAACAGATCGCATCTCCCGGGGAAGCATTATCGAATCAACGTATTGCATGGTGTTGCGTCGACCGGTTGAGCTGGCAGGACTAATCGTCCAGGTGGATGCTAGCCTGCACTTCTCTGGTTAGCCGTTACCGGAAAGATGTGTGGATAGCAGAAACCCTTTCTGTGCGGAACTGCAGAAGTGTTTGGAATGAAGTTCGGATGCAGTTGGGATTACCGAATCTCGAGAATCCTCATGTTGTTGAAGTCGGCGATATACACGTGGCCGGCAGAATCGACCGCCACGTCTTCCGGGAAGAACAGCTCCGCAGGAGCCGAAGAGCCGCCGTTTCCGGTGAAAACAGGCATGCCCGTTTCGGCAATCGTGGTGATGGTGCCGGAAGTATCGATCTTGCGAACGCGGCTATTCTGATTGTCCGCGATGTAGACGTTTCCGGCAGAATCGACGGCCACACCGGTTGGCTGATTCAAGAAAGCGGCAGTGGCAGGCCCGCCGTCGCCGCTGAAACCGAACGTGCCGGTTCCGGCGATTGTATCGATGGTGCCGGAGGCGTCTATTTTGCGGATTTTAGAGTTGCCGTAATCGACGATGTACACACTTCCGGAACGGTCCACGGCAATGCCTTCGGGTTCATTGACCTGGGCGGAGGTGGCCGGACCACCATCTCCAAGGACGCCGGCAAATCCGGTCCCGGCAATGCTGCTAATCGTGCCGGATGAATCTATTTTGCGAATGCGGTTGTTCCATGTGTCGACAATATAAACGTTTCCCGAAGCATCCACGGCAACCGCAGCGGGGAGGCTGAGTTGGGCCGTGGTGGCGGGAATTCCGTCGCCGTTGTAGCCCTGCGTTCCGGTCCCCGCGATCGTTGTGATCGTGCCGGAAGTGTCCACCTTCCTGATGCGGTTGTTATAATAATCGGCGATATAGACATTCCCAGCAGCATCAGCCACGACGCGGTACGGGTCGTATAAGGCTGCCGAAGTGGCGGGTATGCCATCCCCGTTGTATCCCTGGTTGCCATTTCCGGCAATCGTGATGATCTTGCCGGTGGAGTCCACTTTGCGGATTACACAGTTTCCCGTGTCGGCGATATAGAGGTTGCCAGAGGCATCCAGCGATACTCCGTAGGGTGAATTCAAGTCCGCGGAAAGAGCTGGGCCACCGTCACCGCTGTACCCAAGGGTGCCGGTGCCAGCCACAATGTAAGTGGCGGGCGAGGAGTGGCCCTGGTTGCCGCCGCCGTTACCACCGTAGCCGTTGCTGGCACCGCCGCAACTGCTGAAAGTGCACGCCAGTAAAACAGTGAAACCAAAACAAACAGGCGTCCCAAGATGCTTCATAGAACCTCACGATGAGTCCGAAGGAGTGGTTATAGCAAAGTCAATTCACCATGTCAGTGATGCGTGAACTTTCTGCTGACATGCCGAATTAGCGCATTAAATGTCCATGTGGGTACTGGGACAAACTTGTCCGGGGAGCCGACTTCGATTATAGGGCTTTGTCAGAGGGGCAAAAGCTCTCCTGGCGCGGTTGGGAGGAGTGCGGGTTAAATTCTGGCTGATTCTTCGGCGCTTGTGTTGGCCGAGTATGCAGGAGAGCTATAGGAGCAGCATGTTTATCGTGGCGTCAGCTTCAGCAGATATTCGGCTGAGTGGGAGCTGGGACAGACTTGGGCGGTTGGCCGGCTTACCGGAACTAGTGCCAAATCGTGATAAATACAAGCCTTATTCAGAGGCAGTTATTTGTTCTGCGCATGATCGGTAAAAAAAATGCCCAGCCGGGGAGGTTCTATGTGCGATCAATTAGATATTCTACAGCGGCGTGTTTCGAGTCTTGAGCGCAGGGTTGTCTGGCTGGCGGTGTGCTGTGCCGCTTTGACAACCTGTCTATTTTTGTTTGCGACAAGAGGCGCGGTGAAAGCCGATACGCAACCAGGGATCCTGACGGTGAAACGACTTGCCGTAGTGGACGACAAGGGAACGGAGCGGGTCGTGATTGCGGCCCCACTTCCTGATCCGATCATCCAGGGAACACGCGTGAAACGCGACGGTCCGGTATCGGGGATGCTGATATTCGACCCCAAAGGGAACGAACGAGGCGGATACGTAACATCGGATACAGGGGACCTAGCCGCGTTCATCACTCTCGACTCGGAGCATGATCAAGTGTTCACTGCCTACGCAAACGCGGACCGCGGAGCGACAGTCTGGGTCTCAAACGACCAGCACGATGCCATCGCCTTTAGCACACACAAGCAGCCAGTTTTGGAAATAGTTCAGGACAAGAAGATCATTTATAAGCAACCACCTAACGCTCCCGATCTGCATTGATTTAGCCCCTTGCCTAGTGACTCCAGGTGAGTACTTGGGCGGTGTGCAGACTACCCTGGAGTTGATAGATTGTCGGGCCACCGCTACGTTTGAGCCTGCATCCTAATCGACCAGTTTCGTTGAAGCGCCCCTAGGAGTTTAGAGGTGCCCTTATGAAATCCGCATCCATTGCATTGCTCTTAGTAGTTTTGTTTCCCGGCACATCTCGTTCGCAAAGCCCGTTTGACGGTACTTGGGTTATTGATATCGACAACAATCGCAACTTCGCGGCCGAAAAACCGATCGAGTTTTCGCTTGCCGATGGGATTTTTCGAGATGGCAACAGGGTGCTCAAAGCCGATGGTAAAGATCAGGAGGTTCCTGTCACGGGTTATTGGGATACAGTCACCGTCCGCATCGTGGACGACCATACGGTCGAGGTGACATCGAAAAAGGGTGGAAAACCAATGTACACGGAAACGGACACTGTTTCGCCAGACGGTGACGCCCTAACCCAAGTGATGAAAGATACGACGGAAGCGGAGGCCGTTACGTTTGAGAGCCGGTATAGGCGTATAGCGCCCGCACCTCCCGGTGCACACGTTCTCTCGGGTTCGTGGCAAATCTTCAAGCAGAGCCGGTCGGCGAACAGCACGATCATCACATACAAGTGCACATCGCAAGGATTCAGTGCCGAGACTCCGCTGGGAGAAAAGTTTGACGCGAAATTCGACGGCAAATTCTATCTGATGGAAGATGACCCAGCACACACGATGGTCGCGGTGAAACGAATTGATGCCAACACGGTGGAAATGACCAATCAGCGTGATGGAAAGATTGTGTTCGTGGTGCGTTTGGAGGTTACGGCCGACGGAAAAGCCATTCACGCATCGTCGAAAAGCGAGGAAGACGGAAGCGTGAAAACCTGGGGACTACACAAAAAGGCGAATTAGCTTTCCTGCGGAAGTCGAGTTAGAGGATTAAGGGGGAACCCGAGAAGTCGGTACGATACGCCACATGTCGGGTTGCCGACTTATCAGGCAAGTGGAATTGAATCGGTAAACACTAGCGTTTATCATTACTCATCGTTTAGCACGTCCTTTGGGGGTCCACATGAGATCGTCTCGGATGATGTACCTGTTGCGTCCCGCGTTCATTGTGGGCACCCTTCTGCTGGTTGTGGCTTCAAGCCGTGACGCTTGGTCGCAGAAGGGTCCGCAATCGTCTCGTTCGAAAGTCGAATCGGGCCTCAGCCTTCGCGTTAGGATCGAGGGGAGACCATTCGAACACTGGACTATCCAAGACCGAATGCATTTTTACGATGTACCGGGCGTCCAGATAGCCTTGATCGACCAGGGTGAGCTCGCCTGGATTGGAAGCTATGGCGTTACCCGAGCGAGCGGCGACCAGCATGTTGATGATAAGACTCTGTTCGAGGCTGCATCTGTCAGTAAGGTGGTGACAGCGCTTGCCGTGCTGCGTCTGGTCGACAGAGGCACCCTCGATCTCGACGCGCCGGTCCGCCCGCTCCTCAAGAGCTGGCAGCTATCGGATCCATCCAGCTCAGTCACGACCCGTAAGTTGCTGAGCCACAATGCCGCGATCAATTTTCCCGCTGGAGAAACGGCGCTGCGGCCCTCACAGCCCATCCCCACAAACATTGAAAGGCTCGCTGGACGCGCTCCTGCCCTGAACCATCCTGTCGTCATCGACGGAATTCCGGGATCGGGATTCCGCTACTCGAACGGTGGCTATCTCATTCTGGGTCAGCTCGTCGCAGATATAACCGGCATTCCCTTTGAGCAAGCCGCCGAGGACCTCGTCACTAAGCCTCTGAAGATGAGCCGGAGCACTTTCAGCACGATGCTTCCTGCCACGGCCGATGCAGATCTAGCATACGGACATGGAAGCGACGGCGCTGAGGAACCAGAGGGTTGGCGCATTGTAGGCGCCGCTGAGGGTGGCCTATGGACGACCGCGCAAGACCTCGCAAACGCTGTTCTCGCGATCCAGCAATCGTCAAACAAGACAAACGGCTTCCTTTCAAGCCAGCTTGCGCGACAGATGCTCAAACGTCAGAACGAGCGATGGGGGCTCGGTGTGGAGATTGGTGGTGCAGGAGCCGATTTGTGGTTTCAGCATGAGGGTTCAACGCCAGGCTACAAAGCTCGGTTGTTTGCATACGCGACTAGAGGACAAGGTGTTGTGATTCTTACAAATGGGGACCGAGGTGGTGAGCTCACCGAGGAGCTTCTGTACAGCGTGGCGGCTGCATATCATTGGCCTGACTTCCAGGTTGTTACGCAGCAGATCATACCTGTCGACGCTGCTGCGCTCCAGGTATACACCGGCCGGTATCAGATGGCGCCAGGAGCCTTCGTTACCGTGACAACGGCTAACGGAAAGCTCTTCGCGGAGGTTCGCGACAGAGGAAAGACCGAGCTTTTTCCGGACGCATCTGACCATTTTTTTATGCTCAATGGCCCACAAGTCCTTTTCGTGCGTTCCCCGCAAGGTTCCATCACCGAACTTGTCTTCGATGGCAGCTTCCATGCGAAGAAGGTTGACCAATAAAGTAACAGCAGCGATAGCCTATCCGGTAGTTCGTCCCTCAGTCTTGACGAGTCGGCTTGCGGGGACTGATCGCGATTGCTTACGGATGACGGGCAACCCGGAAGTAATTCTCACGTCCTGGTAAACGCGCTTCCCGGAAAAGTAGGATTTAGTACCCAAGGCGAGCGGAATAGGTATTGGGCTAGACTCATTGCATGGAATTCATGGAGTACTTCACGCTTGTAGTTATGGTCATTGGGCCACTCATCGTCGCAATCGTGGTGTGGCGGAAAAGGGACGGCACAAAGTCCTGATCAACGCAAACCGGACATGTGCCGATCTGCAAATCTACAGTTCACTCCCATCAATCCATCCGTGGCGTGATTTTCGACGGAGTAGCCCGTCATCCGGCCAGAACCGGCATGCCAGTCAAGGTTTCTGGCTGGACTCGGCCAGTGTCCCGATGACATTGCACTGGCGGTTTGCCGGGCGGGTCAGGTAAGAAATGGCAAGGACGAGCAGCAATACCAGCGGAGCGAGGGCTCTTGATCCATCCTTCGCGAGGTAGTGCGCAATAAAAGCGGAGATCCAAGCGAATGTGAAACCGGCATACGCCCATTCCTTGAGTCTGACCATGCCGGGAACGATAAGGGCAATCGCGCCAAGAGCTTTGGCAATCCCCAAAATAATGCGGAGCTGCTGCGGATAGCCCACGTGAGCGAATCCTTGAATTGCCTGCGGACTGCCCGATAGGTAAGCGTACGCGGCAAGGACGGACAGAGCGGCCAGCACAAGGGTGGTCACCCAATAAGTGACTTTGCGTGCCATGCGATATCCTTTCGACTTCCAAGGGAATCCTAGCACGCAGGGCCGGGCGGTTCTGGCTAAATCGTCGCCAAGACGGACCAAATGGCATAGGTCTCGATTGACGCGGTAATCGTCCAAGTAGGTCTCGATTCCCGAGATACCTATCTGCCGAATTCAGGATAGGGCACTGTTAAGAGGGTGGACGCTCTCGCGACGCGATTGGTTGGAGCGCGGGTTAAATTCCTGCTGGTTCTTCGGCGCGTTTGTTGGTCGGACTTGCAGGAGCGATATTGGAGCTGTGCGTTTATTTTGGCGTCAGCTTGAGGAGATATTCGGCTGAGTGGGAACCGTCGGGAGAGGTGACGTGGATTTTCACGGTGGTTGAGCCTGCGGTGAGAGGAACCTTGTGAGGCTCGGCTGGATTGGCGGGTTCACCGTTGATAGTGAGAGCGCTGGAACGAGTGGAGGTTGGCTCCGCTAGAACGGCTACGGTGGTGGCGTGAGGGGGAGCGACTACTGTGTATTCCTTGACGGCGGGGGAGAAAACGGGGGAGAGCCTGGCGTCTTCGACGGCGATACGCGTTAGGCCGGCGATTTGTTCGATGGGCGCGGGGAGATAGTGATCCTTGTTGACGTTGATGGCGACCCAGTCGGGATCGTGGATGCGGTCGCCGATGGTGACTTGAAGGGCGCCGGTGGGGCGGTAGGAGGGAACGAGGACGGCGTCACCTTTGTCCATGAGGGACTGCAGGGCGGACTGGAGATTGTCGAGATACTTTTCGGCATCGAGGGGATGGTCGTTGTGGCCGGACATCAGGTGCTTGACCTTGCCGCGGAAGTTGGCGCGGGAGTTTTTGACGGTGGCGAGGTAGATGTCGAGAGAGATCGGTGACCATTGGAGCCAGAGGGCATCGGGGATGGTGGGGGAGTTGCTGCCGTAGGAGTCGCCTGTGAAGAGGTTGCCGGTCTGCTCGTCAAAGACGACAAGGGAGCCAGGGGTGTGACCGGGGACGGCGTAGATGACGAGGGAACGGTCGCCGAGATCGACGCGATCGCCGTCGTGGGCGGGGATGAGATTTTTGGCGATGACGTCGTCGGGGATGCCGCGGGATTTGAGGAGATGCTCGGCTTCGGGGCGGTCGAGTTCACCGATATGTTCGCGGCTGTCGCGGATGAATTGATCGGACTGGCCGATGTGGTCGAAATGGTTGTGAGTGAAGATTACTTCGATGGGCAGGCCAGCAGTGAATTGGGAGAGATAGTCTTTCAAGGCGCCGTGGCCCATGCCGCAATCGATGAGAGCGAATTTGTTGGCGCCCTTTATGAGGAACATTTTGTCGTTGTCGGAATCGCGAACCATGCGGACGCCGGGGAGAATTTCTTCGGAGACGTAGGAATCGTGGTCGCGGCGGTCGACGGTATAGAGGAAGTCGGCGATGTTGCTGTTGGTGCGGCCTTCGCGGATGGCCATGGCGCGGAGGGTGTAGCCGGCCTTGAGACCTTTTTCGCCTTCATAAATGCCGCCGATGAAGAGCAAGTGCTGGGGATCGTAGACCGGGCTTTTGGAGGTGGGGGCGCTGCCGTCGAGCGTGTAGTGGATGGTGGCTTGCGGATCGGAGTTTAAGAGGGTGACGGATTCGGTGGTGGGGTAGGTGCCGGGGGCGGGGAAAGCCGTGGGAGGGTCGAGTTTTGGGCCGGAGCCTTGCGGTTCGGGGGGACCGAATTGCGCGAGGGAAAGAGAGGACGTGGCGGAGAGCAAAACAGCGGCGCATAGGAGGCGTACGAGGAATTTCATGGGAGCCTTTCCGGGAAGATTGGGGTGCGTTTCTAAAGTTCCACTGATGAGGGGGAAAGTCAAGGAAAGGGGAATTGGAGGAGATGCGGCAGAGGAAAAGAGAGGGAAAACTTAACGCAGAGGCGCAGAGTTCGCAGAGGAAACGTGGAGAAAACCGAAAAGAAAAAGGCAAAAGCTTGACCACGGATTGCACAGAGGGGCCGCAGAGGAAACGGAGAATATGGATAGAAGGAGGACACAAGACCCAGGTAAAAAAGCGAACCTGGGGCACCCCGCATGTGGCGAGCTGGGAAGGATTCACAGAGGAGCGCTGCGGGCTCGGGAAGTTTGGATGCGCGCCGTGCGCGGGATGAAAGAAGGAGAGTCGAGAGACTCGATCAGGCTGAGAAGCCAAGGGCGAGTGGCGTCGTCGATGTAGGTGATTTCAACGCCGAGCTGGGCCTCGGCGAAGTCGGCCCAGCGGACGATGCCCTGCCCCAGCACCTTACGGTGATCGGCCTGAAAATCGAGGAGGAGTTCAATAGGGCCTGCGGCGAGGAGGAGTGTGGAGTGAATGCAAAAGCCGCCGCGGCCGAAAGCGAAATGGCCCTGGGCGCGAGCAGCGGCCAGACTGGCAAAGGAGGAAACGAGGAGGGCTTGGGGATTGTCGGGAAGAGGTGAGCACCAAAGGTCGTTGCGGGCAGTCAAGATGCGCGCAACGACAGAGATGAGTTCCTTGCGCTCAACGGGCTTGGACATGATGGCTTCGACGCCAAGATCGTAAGCGTCGCGAGGCTCGATATCAGAGAAACCGGAGATGAAGATGACGCTGGGCTTGGAAGCGTGGACGGATTTGAGGTGGCGCAGAAGAGCGAGGCCGTCCATGACAGGCATGCGGATGTCCGAGACGACGGCGTCAACCTGATTTTGTTGAATAAGGTTGAGGGCTTCCCCGCCGTGCTGGGCGACGAAGACACGGGCGCCTTCGCGGTGAAACCACTCGGCCATGATGTCGAGAAGATCGGGTTCATCATCGACGAGCAATATTGTAGCGTCCTGGAATTGCATGGGTTTCCTCCATAAGAAGGGGAATCGAAAAAGAAAAAGTAGTCTGAGGTGAAGATTCGATGAGTTTGAGCTCACCCCCATGTTCTTCGACCATGGCTTTGGAGAGGCTCAAGCCAAGGCCGGTGCCCTTGCCGACAGGCTTGGTGGTGAAGAAGGGATCCATGATGCGGGATTTGAGCTCGGAAGGAACGCCGGGGCCGCTATCGGAGAGCGAGAAAACGACGGAGTGGTTGTGGGTGGAGACTTCGAGGCGGACCCACTTGTCGGATTCTAAATCGACGACGGCATCGAAGGCGTTTTGCAGGAGATTGAGGAGAACCTGGGCGATCTGGACTTCGCGGCAGGAAATGAAGAGGGTGGGGTCGACAGGGGGGGCATCCAGGCGGACGGAGTAGACGCGGAAGCGTTCCTCGCACAATGCCAGGGCCTGCTGGACGATCTCCGCAACAGAAGCCGGCTGAAAGGGGTCGGCAGCACCTTCACGGGAAATCTGGCGGAGGCTCATCACAATTCTGGAAATGCGCTGGGCGGTTTTCTTGATGCGAGAGGCGGCCGTTAGAAGAGAGTCCAGGGGAACGTTTTGAGAATCGGCCAATTCGAGGAGGTTGCTGGCGGAAGCATGGATGACGGCGAGAGGGTTGTTGATCTCGTGGGCAACACTACCGGCCATGAGGCCGAGAGCGGAGAGGCGCGCGGAGGAGACGGCCTGGGCGCGGTTGAGTTCGAGTTCTTTTTCCATGCGTAGGCGTTCGGTGATGTCGCGGATGATCGTGGAAGCGCCGATGATGTTGCCGACAGGGTCCTTGATGGGTGAGATGGTGAGGGAGACATTGAACAAAGTGCCGTTCTTGCGCTTGCGGACCGATTCGAAGTGATCGGTGGGTTGACCGGTCGAGAAGCGTTGCCGGATGGCGGTTTCCTCGTGTTCGAGGCCAGGAGGAATAAGTAGGGTTACGGGCTGGCCGATGACTTCGGAGGCGGCGTAGCCGAAGAGGCGTTCGGCGCTGGGATTCCAAGTCTGGATGATGGCGTGGAGATCTTTGCGAATGATGGCGTCTTCGGCAGAATCGACGATAGCGGCGAGCAAAGATTGGTCGTGAGCGCGTTCGAGTGCGGAACGGGTGTGAACGAGTTCAAGGTCGCGGTGGCGCATGGCCTCCGCGAGAAGACAGATGGAGGCGCAAGTGACGATAAACACGGCCATGGCAATGCGGTCTCCGTGGGCCACAATGAAGAACGAGCCGCGGGGTTCGAGGAAGAAAAAGTCGGCGGTGACAGCGGAGAGAAAGGTGGCGAGAAGGCTGGGACCGAGGCCTGCCAGGATGGCGACGAGCATGACGATGGGATAGAAAGTGATGTAGGGGGGAATGACACCCCAAAACCTGCCCAAGGCGTAACGGATGGAAGTGGCAACGGCGACGGCGAGGAAAGCGAAGGCGTAGCGCCAGAGCAGGTGCCGGGTTCGGGAAAGAGAAGGAGCGAATCGTGATGCGGGCGGGTCAGCGGGAGTCATGAATTGGCGCCTTTACGATGCAGGAAGATGGGACACGCATCCGTTGAGAAAGCATGGAACAAGTCCTGGGTGTTCGGGAGTGACGGCCGACGGTGTTGTGGACGTGCCAATCAGGAATCATGAAAAGACAAGCAAATCTTCCCAAGTTGCCAGAAACGGATTGATGACAGAGAACCCAGGAAAAATAAAAGGAAGGGGTGCGACCTGGCCATTATGATGGTGCAGCCGGATGCGCGTGTCAAGGCGAATTACGAAAGAGGCACGTTTGCGTAATTGCCACTGGAACGAGAGGAGAATACGAAGAAAACGCAAGAACAGGCGGCAGGCGTGAACTACCGAGGCGGGCTAGAGTTCGAGAGGCTTCACGTGGGGTTGGGAGGAGCGATAGGAGCGGTGGATTAGCCACGCGATGGCGAGAAGCATGCCTAGCCAGCCCAGGGTGCGGACGGTGTGACCGATTTGGCGGTCGTACTCGAGGACGCCCCAACGGCCGAAGAGGAGTAGCCAATCGCTGGTGTCGGAGCCGACGAGAGGAAGGGTATCGGAACGGGCGTCGGACATGTAGGTGCCGATGTAAAGGAAATTTTCGAAAAACCAGAAGGAACAGAAGGTGACGCCGAAGGGCTGGCGTTGGAAGAAAAAATAAATACAGCAGGCGGCGGGAACGATGAGTTCGAAGAGCGTGCCGCCGAGAAGCATGATGGTGTTGCCGAAGGGACTGAAGAGGGGATGGCCGGCTTCGTGAATCATGAGATTGGCAAAATCGACGAAGAGGAAATTAGGGGCGTTGGCGTAGGCGTAAAGGAGGAAAAGGAAGTAGAGAACAAGCCAAATGGCGACATAGAGTCGTGGGATGGATTTCCATTCGCCGAAATTTTCGTTGAGCCAGTCCATGAGGACAGAGTAACAGCGGAGGGGCGATCGGACTGTTGGAAATGTGGAAAGTTTCGTGAGAGAGACGGGTAAAAGAAAGGAGGGACGGTAACACAGAGTTCACAGAGATAGGAACACAGAGGTCACAGAGATAG
>CAYOOS010000102.1:0-11381 GCA_964405585.1 uncultured Acidobacteriaceae bacterium
CAGTTGCTCTAGCAGTGCGTCCACCGCCTTCACCACCGGCCAATCGTCCGTGGAGTTGTCGCAGCAAGTCGTGTAGCCGCAAGCTTCCGCAGCGTGATGCGCCGCATGAAACAAATCGTCCATGCCCAGCAAAAGTTGAAAATGCGCATTGGCAAACGCGGCATCACCGCTCTTAGGTGTCTCTGGCATTCCCCCCGCATCCAGCCATTGCACCAACCGCTCCGGAAACTTCTTTCGCAAATCGTATTGCTCGACAATGCGTTCGACGTCCCCTATCGTGCTCGGATCGGGCAGCGTCGGCCCAGACGCCAGCGCAGATTCTTTTCCCGCGGGCACGTCCGTCACCGCCAGGGTTATTTTCTTTGCGTTCCCTGCGGCCAACGCTAATCTTCCTCCCTTCACTGCTGAGAAATGTTTCCGCACCGTGTTCATCGCTTCTATCGGCGCACCACAGGTCACCAGAGCGCGATTCACCGCCTGCACATCCCCCAATCTCATCTCTCCATCAAGGGGCAGCTCGCAAAGCGCAGATCCGCCGCCCGACAACAGAAAAATCACCAACGTGCGCTCATCGCAGTTTCTCAGCAGCTGCAAAATCGCTTCGGCGGACCTCCAGCTATCCGCATTGGGAACTGGATGTCCACCAACAAAATATTCCATACCCCTTGCGGGCCGTTCGGGCGCAACCGGCGCAACAACAATTCCAGCCACACGTGTGCCCGGTGGCAGCAGGTCTTCCAACCCACGCACCATCGCATGGGCAGCCTTGCCAATCGCCACCACATAAATGTTCCCAATTTGTGAGAGATCAACCACCGCATCCGGCAGGATAAGCCGCGTTCCCTCACGCGGCAGCTTTCTTTCCATCACTCGCGGTATGTCAATCGACGCCAGTGTTTGCTGGAAGATCCGGCGCGCCATTTCTTTCCCTGTCGCCATCGCTGCGCCGCCTGTCGTCCTAACGCTTCTTCAGTACGGAAGGATTCACCATGTTCGGCGGCATTTGGCCCTTGAACAGAGCCACCACATTATCCGCCGCCATCACCGCCATTTTCGTCCGCGTTTCCAGCGAAGCCGAAGCCAGGTGCGGCGACAGCACCACATTCGGTCGTTTCAGACCAGGATGGATGAACGGCTCGTTTTCGTACACGTCCAACGCGGCCCCCGCGATTTTCTTGCTCTCCAAAGCCGCCACCAGCGCCGCTTCGTCCACCACCGGTCCGCGTGAAGTGTTAATCAGAAACGCCGTGCGTTTCATCCGGAAAAACTTCGGCGCGTCAAACAGCCCCCGCGTTTCCGCCAATAGCGGCACATGCAGGCTGATGAAGTCTGATTCCGCCAATAACGTGTTCATATCCACAAACGTGGCGTTCACTGACCGCTCCAATTCTTCCGCCGCCCGCACCGCATCCGTATAAATCACTTTCATGTTGAATCCCAGCGCCCGCCGGGCCATAGCTCGCCCGATTCGTCCAAACCCCACAATTCCCAGCGTCTTTCCCCAGACATCTGCCCCGCAAAGCTGGTCCAGGTTCCAGCCCTTCCAGTTCCCGGAGCGCGCCAGTTGTTCCCCTTCGCCCAGCCGTCGTGCCACTGCCATCATCAGCGTCCACGCGAAATCCGCCGTCGTTTCGTCCAGCACACCTGGAGTATTCGTCGCCACCACACCGCGTTTTGTGCAGGCATCCACATCTATATTGTCGAAGCCCACCGCCACATTTGCGGCTATGCGCAATTTCGGCGCCGCCCGCAATAACTCCTCATTCACTTTTTCCGTCAGCAGGCACACCAGCGCTTCCTTGTCCTTCACCCGTCTCAGCACCTCTTCCCGCGGTGGACGTTCCGCTTGCGTCCAATACTCCACGTCGCATGCCGCATCCAGTATTCTGCGCGCATCCTCAAACAACTCGTGTGCACAATAGACCCTAGGTTTCGCCATCCTTCTCCCTCATAATTTTCCGAAGAATACACTAACACAGCTCAACCACCACTCGGACTATCCCGTTGCCAGAATGCCGCGTGTCTCACTATAGTGGTGGGAGGTACCTGCGAATCGATTTATGACCGCCTCGTTACTCCGCGAACTCAATTCTTTGCTCGGTCCCTCCAACGTTCTCCATAAGATCGAGGACCTGGTTCTCTACGAGTACGACGGTTCGGTCGAAAAAGCGCGGCCCGACATCGTCGTCTTTCCTCGCACCACCGAAGAGGTGTCTCGCATCGTCAAGCTCGCCGCGAAATACAACGTGTCCATCGTTGGCCGCGGCTCGGGAACGGGTCTTTCCGGCGGCGCACTCGCGCGCGGCGGCGGCATCATGCTCGTGTTCGCGCGCATGAACCGCATCCTCGAACTCGACCTCGAGAATGCCCGCGCCATCGTCCAGCCCGGCGTCGTGAATCTGGACATCACTCGCGCCGTCGAGCACGCTGGCCTATACTTCGCCCCTGATCCCTCCAGCCAGAAATCCTGCACTATCGGCGGCAACGTCGCCGAAAATGCCGGCGGTCCTCACACCTTGGCTAACGGCGTCACCGTCAACCATGTCACGGCTCTTGAACTTGTGCTTCCGGATGGCGAGATCGTGCGCGTTGGCAGCAAGCACGGCGATGCGCCGGGCTACGACCTCTGCGGACTTTTTGTCGGCAGCGAAGGCACACTCGCGCTAGTCACCGAAATCACCGTGAAGCTCACCCGCAAGGCCGAGTCCGTCAAAACTCTGCTGGCCATCTTCGATGCCGTTGACGACGCCTCCACGACAGTCTCAGAAATCACCGCCCGCGGAATCACCCCGGCCGCCTGCGAAATGGTCGACGGTTGGACGCTTTGCGCCATCGAGGACTACATTCACGCCGGCTTCCCCCGTGACAGCGCTGCGATTCTGCTGATCGAGGTCGAGGGCTTGCGCGAAGCCGTTACCGCGCAAGCCGAGGCTGTCGAGGACGTTTGCCGCGTGCATCATGCCCGCGAAGTGCGCATCGCAAAGGACGATCGTGAGCGAGACCTCCTCTGGAAGGGTCGCAAGAATGCCTTCGGAGCGCTCGGACGCCTTGCCCCCAGCAATTATGTTCTCGACGGCGTCATTCCCCGCTCCAAGCTTCCGCAGGCTCTCCGGCAGATTCTTCTCATTGGCAAGAAATATGGTTTCTCCGTCGGAAATATTTTTCATGCCGGTGACGGTAATCTTCATCCCATCGTTCTTTACGATCCGCGTGACGCCATGCAATTTGAAAACGCCATCGCCGCTTCCCATGAAATCATCAAATATTGTGTCGAGTTAGGCGGCGCGCTCACCGGCGAACATGGTGTTGGCATGGAAAAAAATGAGTTGATGTCGCTGCTCTTCAATGACGCTGATTTCGATTTGATGCGCCGCGTGCACGACGCCTTTAATCCTGATTCTTCGCTCAATCCCGGCAAGGTCTTCCCGCTTAGCAAGGGCTGCGGCGAAATTCGCGTGCGCAAACAAACGACCACGCCGCCGGCGCAGGTATGACCACTACAGCAAATCTCGCTTCCCGCTTGGAGGGCCTCTTGGGTGCACACCGAGTTGTCGTCGCGGCCGAATCCGAATTGCTGGATTACGCCGTTGATGGTATCGTTCCCGCGGCCATCGTTCGCCCCAACTCCGCAGCCGAAGCGGCCGAAGTCGTACGCTTCGCCCTCGCCGAAAAACTCGCCGTCATCCCCACCGGTTCCCGAAGCAAACTAGGTTTAGGCATGCCTTCTGCGCGGTACGACATCTCGCTCGACATGACCGGCTTACACGAAATTGCTCACTACGATGCTGGTGATCTCACGCTCAGCGTGGACGCGGGCATGCCTCTGCGCCAACTGGCCACTGTGCTCACCGAAAAAGGCCAGTTCCTCCCTCTATCGGTCCCTTGCTACGAAACAACCACCGTTGGCGGAACGCTCGCCTCTGGCATCGATTCCATTCTGCGCAATCAGTACGGCACCACTCGCGATTTCTTGATTGGTGCGGAGTTTGTCGACGGCAAGGGCGCTCTCTGCAAGAGCGGCGGCCGCGTCGTCAAAAATGTCACCGGCTACGATTTGCACAAACTTCTTGTCGGGTCGCTGGGTACACTGGCCATCATCACGCGTCTAAACTTTCGCACCTTCACCCTGCCCCACGCTTATGGCGGTCATCTTGCTTCTTTTTCAGGCTTGGACGGCGCCTCTGCCTATCGCATCGCGATCGAACATTCCGGTCTGCCTCTCGCTAATCTTGAAACGCTCAGTCCAGTGATGCTTGCCCTCGTTGCCAGAGTTTTGAGCAAAATCCATCCAGAAAACGCCCTTCCTCTGAATCCCGCCAATTGGTGCGTCTACGCTTCTTATGAAGGGAACGAAGCCGTCGTTCCTCGCATCGCCCGGGACCTCCAAAAACTCTCTTCCGATGCCCCCGCAGTGAGCAGTGAGATTCTCGACCCCGATTCCGACGCTCACCTACGAGGCCTCTTCCGTGAAGCCTTCGATTGGCTCCGCTGGGCTTCTCCCGCCGTCGCCCTCTTCCGCATCGTCTTGCCGCAAAGCAAAGCCAGCGATCTAGCCAACCTGCTTCGTTCCGCAAATGAGTCTTCTCTGCGGAACGCCACTCTCCTTCGTGCCACAGGCGTTACCTATCTCGCGTTCATTGGGGAAATCGACGACGAATCCACCCTACGTTCTCTCGAATCCGTTTCCAGGCGCATTTTTTCTCTGGCGGCCGCATCTCGCGGCCACGCCACACTTTTGCACGCACCACTAAAACTAAAATCAAGCGTAAATGTCTGGGGCCCGAAGCCCGCCGATTTTGCCATGATGCAGCGCGTCAAGGATTCCTTCGATCCGCAGCACATTTTCGCGCCGGGCCGTTTTGTGGGAGGAATCTGAACCGTGGTCACGCCGCAAACCATACCCGGCGCGGTTCCGGTCTACGAAGACTTCGCGCGCTGCGTCCATTGCGGCCTCTGTTTGAACAATTGCCCCACCTACCGCCTCTGGCAACTCGAGGCCGATTCGCCACGCGGACGCATCCGCCAGATGATTCTGGTGGGCAACGGCGAACTGCCGCTCTCCGATAGTTTCGTCGACCACATTGATAAATGCCTCGATTGTCGCTCTTGTGAAACCGCCTGCCCTTCCGGTGTGGAATACGGCAAGCTCGTCGAGCACGCCCGCGCCCGCATTGAGAATGAACACCAGCGTCCATTCTTCACTCGACTAGCGCGCGCGTTTGTATTCCAGCGCCTCATTCCCTATCCCAATCGCATCGCGCTGGCTGCCCGATTGCTCCGCTTCTATCAGCGCTCCGGCCTGCAATCGCTAGCTCGCGCCACGGGCATTCTGAAACTGCTCGGCCTCGCCGACCGCGAAAAGCTTCTTCCCTGCATTGACGATCATTTCTTCTTCGGCGAACTAGGCAGGACGTTCCCTGCGCAAGGCACCCGCCGCGCCCGCGTGGCCTTTTTTGCCGGATGCATCGCCAACGTAACCTTCACAAAACTCAATGAAGCCACCATCCGCGTCCTCACCGCCAATGGCTGTGAAGTCGTCGTCCCCAGCGGCCAATTCTGCTGCGGCGCCCTGGCCGCTCATGCTGGTGTTCGCGAAACGGCTCGCCAACTCGCCCGCAAGAACATCGCCGCATTCGCCGTAACACAATTTGACGCTATCATCACCAACGCCGCGGGATGTGGTTCTACGCTCAAGGAATACGATCATCTCTTCTCTCCCAGCGAGCCGGAATACGCCGCCGCAGTCGCTTTCCGCGACAAAATGCGTGACGTCACCGAATTTCTCGCCACCCTCGGCCTCATCGCCCCGCTCAGAGAAACCAGGCTGCGCGTCACCTATCAGGACTCTTGCCACCTCCTCCACGGCCAAAAAATCCGCGAAGCCCCACGCCAGTTACTGCGCACCATCCCCGGCATCGAATTTGTGGAATTGCCTTACTCGGACATCTGCTGCGGTTCTGCGGGCATCTACAACGTCACGCAAACCGAAGCCGCTCTGGATCTCCTGAAGGAAAAGATGAATTACGCGAAGGCCACTGGTGCGGCGACGATTGTCACCGCCAATCCAGGTTGTCTTCTGCAATTACGCGCTGGCGCCGAGATCCACAATACCGGCCAAAACGTCCTCCACGTTGTAGAACTCCTGGATAGCGCCCTGCACCAATCCTGACCCACTACCCACAGAGGAAAGAACATTCTGACAGGCTTTCACTCTTATGCTCTTTCACTTTTGTACCTCTTATCTTTCCCTTTCTGAAAACGGAAACGCCCTCTCTGCCGGGAAGGGGGCCACAGCAGAAAGGGCGTTCCGTCTTCAGGAGAGAAGCTCGTCAGCTAAAACTCCATGGTTATTCGTTCGACGGCGGCGGCATATCTGCCGGTGCCGGGGCCGCTCCTGGCCCGCCATTGCGATTCATCCCTCCGCGTCCGCGAACAGCGCCCGCCTTCACCGTGTAATCGGCTGGCACGGTGAACAACGACGCTGCGGGTTCCTGCCTCACAACATTCGTGACCGTATAGGTCGTCGTGCCAAATCGCGGATCGCTCTTTATCGTCTTGACCACAATTTGCAAGTCCGGCGAATACCACCGTTCGTTCGTCACCACGAGCGGTTTGGCGTTTCCGGCCTGCCCCGCTGGGATCGTTCGCGTGAACCGCGTGCCTTGCACGCTTACGCCATTGATCGTCTGGACGCCCAGGTCTTCCTTCTTCAGCGTTCCGTTCGCGATTTCCGCCTGCATCCGCGCCTCGAAATTCCCTTGCAGATTAGCGGCAGGCTTGTGCCCGCCACGACCCGCTCGTAGCCTTTCCGCCACTTTCGTATCCTGATGCAGCACATAGGCTGTCTTCGCCACAGGATCGTGAATCATCACGAATGTGCGCGAGGCTCCCGCTGTGGACAGCGGACCTACACCTGTCAGCGTGATTTCCCTCCGTGTTCGTCCCTGGCTGTCGCGAAACACGTTCGCCTGCACGCGGCGATTAATGGTGTTGCCATCAGACAGCGCCTGTTGTGTCTCCGTGACCGCTAGACCGCTGTACGGCGCGCCAGTCACCAATTTGCCGGGCTGCATTTCGCCAAACCCCAGAATCTCCATCCGCGGTCCAATCGGCCCTTCCGGTCCTGCCCCGGGTCCCATCGCTTCGGGAGGAGGCGGTGCATCAGCAGGTTCTTGCGCACGCAACGCGCCCACACTTGTCAGGAGCACTCCGCTCAACAATGAAATCATCCACTTGCTTTTCATTTTCCCTCCTCCTCCTTCCACTTGCGGCAATTCTGCCGCTGCGAACTCAGTTCGTGGCTTGCGCCAAACGCACAGCTTGTGGCAGCCCGTCATCTCCCACCAGCAAGTCCACCTGTATCAAATCCGAAGCGCGTTCCTCGTTCACCGTCAGCCCCAATGCGTCCAAGGCCCCTCGCTGCATCTGAACCCGCACCACCGTGGCATCCTCCAACGTGCCCGGCAAACTCCCAGGCAGGAGGGTGAATTCGCCCGCATCGTTCGAGGCCACAAGAGTCTCTCCAATTTCTGGTCCCGCGGGCTCTGTTCCATTCAAGTTCACACCTTGGCCGGCGTTGCCGGCAGACGTCGCCTTCTGCTTGACCACTGCCGCCTGTTGCACCGCCCCTCGATGTGCTTCCTTCCGCCAACTGATCCAACTCACTGCCGCAACAATCACTGCGGCTGCCGCAAGCGACCAACCCGCAAACATAGCAACGCGGCGCGCCTTCAACGACTTGTGCCGCGTCCGGTACTCCTGCCGCAGTCGCAACTCCACACGTGGGGGCGCCTCTGCCTCTCGCGTTTCGGCGCCCACCGCATGCAATTCCGCTTGCAAGGTCTGCCAGTTTTCCTGCAACGCCGCGCAGTGAGGGCAAACACGCAAGTGTTCCCGTGCCGCGATTTGCACTGAATCGCCCTCTCGCAGCGTTTCCAGGTCTAATCCCGCCAGTTCAAATTCTTCGCACGTCATAGCCTATTCTCCTGCCAATCTTTCATCGGCTGGCGCTCGCGCGTCTTGGCGCGTCCCTCAGCATCTCCAACTTTGCCAGCAGAAGCGCACGCCCGCGGTGCAGCCGCGAACGAATCGTACCCACCGGACAATCCAAAAGCTGCGCAGCCTCTTCGTAACTCAATTCTTCCAACCCGCACAGCACCACGGCTTCACGAAACTCCACCGGCAGCTCTAATACCGCCGCTCGAACCTGCTCCCGGCGCTCATGGAGTTCCAGCCATTCCACCGGAGTCTTCACATCAAATCCCGGCCCGGCCTGGCTCGCATTCTCCTCGTCAATCTCCTCGTGCAACCACTCCCGCGGGACGCGTTCCAGATGCTTCATTGCCCGGTTCCGCGTGATGCCATACAGGTACGACCGCAGCGCGCCCCGCCCGGCATCGAACTTCTTCGGATCGCGTATCAGGGTCATAAAAACGTCCTGCACGATCTCTTCAGCAGCCCAAACGTTTCCGGACATCCGCAAAGCAAAGCGATAAAGGGGAGCCTGATGCCGACGATACAGCTCCGCAAAAGCCGCTTCATCGCCCTTTGCCGAGCGCCGCAGCAATACGTCGTCCCGTTCCTGTGCCTCGATTTGCATCTCTCCTGGTACGACGCCCGGCGTTCACTACATAATTCCCGCACACAGAAAAAAAGTTCCCGTCCCAGGGGGCGTCGTACAACTCATTTATATTCAATCTCTTAGTAGGGGTCCGACAATGCTGGACCCCATCTGGGCAATACCAATCATTCACAGCGCGGCGATGAGCCCGCCACTCGCACCGCTTGCACCTGACTACTTCGCTGACGCCTTCTCCGGCCGGAACATCTTCGCGGCAATCCGCGTCACTGCCCGCCGTGGCACCAGCCGTTGCGATTGTGCACCCAGGTAATTTCCCACGCCGGAAATCACGTAGCTCTTGCCCTCCGCCAGTGCTTGCAATCCTGTTCGTGCCACTTTTTCCGCCGTCTCCTGCGCATGCTTCGCGGCGAAACTCTCCTGCCCCGCCACCACGTGAAACTCCGACTGCGTCGAGCCGGGGCACAACGCGCAAACTCGTATGCCGTAGGGCTTCATCTCTTCCGCCAATCCCTCGGCAAACAATAAATCGAAAGCCTTTGTGGCCGCATACGTCGAAATATACGGCACCGCCTGAAACGAAGCTGTCGAGGCAAGTATCAGCACGTCCCCTCTCCGCCGCGCCACCATATCCGCAAGGTACAACCGCGTGAGATATACCACCGCCATGCAATTCACCTGCACCATGTCCAGCAACCGCTGCGTTTCCACCGCCGTCAACTCGCCATATTGCCCAAAGCCCGCGTTATTAATCAGCAGATCGATCTCGATACCTTTTTGTTTCGTGAACTCGTAAATCTGTTGTGATGCTTCCGATCGTGCCAAATCCGCGGCAAACACCTCCGTGCGAATACCATGGCTCTGCTGCAGGTTCCGCGCAAGTTCCTCCAGCCTGTCTCGGCGCCGCGCCGTAAGCACCAGGTTCGTCCCTTCCGCAGCCAACTGTTTCGCCAGTGCAACGCCAATTCCCGAGCTTGCTCCTGTCACCAGCGCCCATTTGCCCTTCCATTCCTGTTTCATGGATTCCTCTCGGATGCACTATCCTTCGGCGGCTCGTTTCTATTGAATCTCCATACGCTATCCCTCAGGCGGTTCCCCTCACGTTTCATGTGATCCATCAGTCGCCGCCCCCAAACGAACTCCGCCGCCAGCAACGTAAGCCCCAGAAAAACGACCAGCCAGCCCGGGCCCGGCGTGAAAATCATGACGAGGCCAACCAAAAGGAGGGTGAATCCGGCAAGGATGCGGAAAAACCGGCGAACTTGCTCAATGCTACGAAAAAGCATGAATCCTCCGGGCGGAGGAACGGGAGCCCCTATTGTGCGGTCTAATTCCCTCTCAGGCAATACCCCGTAACGCGGCGTACCACTCTTTAAGTCGCCTGCCGAGCAATCTTTCATCTCGCCTATAACCTGACCGAGGCGGGTTTTGTCCGATCACGTTTCTGTCGCGTAGGCATCGATCAAATGACGCACCATCGGCTCTCTGGAAAGATAGCTGTGTATTCGCCGTTCCAACTCACAGTCGGCCAGGGTTTGCCTCTCATGCTGACGCAGGTGCTCTGCCCAAGAGTTCACCAGGAAAATCTCCAGATAACGGTCCGCGACTTCAGTATCGCGGAAGATTGCCCACCGATACGCTCCATCGCGACGTCGCATCCGGCCATATTCATGCATTGCATCTATAAATTCTGCTTCCCGTATTGGAATGACGGCGTATTCGATGGCAACTAGCACTGATCCCTTCTCAACATCAGCCCCAACTTCCTCGATGACGACCGGCATTCGCCAATGGTTCCAGGGGCTCAGATCCGCGGTCGAGTTGGGAAGTTGCGCGAAAAGAGCAATTGCTGCGGTCGCGATTGTCCCGATTCCGGCGTAGACAAGTGCGGTTCCTACGCCTGATCGTTGCGCGACGGCGCCCCAAGCCACAGTCCCAAGCGCGTAACTCCCCTGATATACCAGAATGAAGATGGCGAGGACTCGGGCTCTTACCCAATCAGGCGCCAGGTTCTGGACAAGGGCATTTATAAGGGAAATGAAGATGATCCATGCCGCACCGCCGACCAACATAACTGCAGCCAGCGCGCTCAATCTGTGCAGCCCGCTCATCGCTAGAATCACTAACCCCAAGCTCACGACGCCCGTCGACACTATGGATTCAATCGCCCACCTGTCACGGGCCGACTGCATGAACAGAGCACCGATGATCGCACCGCCGCCAAAGCTGCCCAGCAAGAGTCCATAGCCGGTTGCATTCTGATTCACGCTCCGAGAAACCGTTGGCAGTAACGCGAAGAGCGCGCTGGAGAAGAACATGACTACGCCGGTTCTGAGTAACACCCTCAGGATTGCGGGAGAGTGGCGGACGTATCGAATTGCTGCCACGGTAGCTCCCGAAAAAGATTCCGGCGGCGCGCTCCTCCTGCGGACAGGCCTCTTCCACCTGGCAACTACAAGAATGACACCGAAGAACGATACGAAATTTGCGACGAAGGCTGTGGCGACACCGGCAACAGATATGATCGTGCCAGCGAGCGCCGGTCCAACCGCTCGGGCGAGGTTGAATTCAATCCCGTTGAGCGCAGAAGCCGCTGCCAGGTCTTCTTTGGGCACCAATTCTGGGAGGATTGCACGCCAGGCCGGCGTTTCGAACGCATCTCCGGCCGAGAGCGCAAATGTGAGCACCAAGAGTATCCATGGCGACATCACTCCTGCGATGGTCAAGATCGCTAGAATCAACGCGACACCCATCATCCACGACTCGGTGAAAAGAATCAGCTTGCGGCGGTCGACGATATCGC
>CAYOOS010000103.1:0-11346 GCA_964405585.1 uncultured Acidobacteriaceae bacterium
TGTCACACTGTTGGGCGGATACCGAACGAAGCTTGCCGCAATAACTTTTATTGGCTCGGGTTCAATTGATGCATCCGACCGTGCTTCTGTTTCGGGAATCGCCCCGAGAGCCGTTTCGTAGGGGTAGGTGGCCACTGAGTTAAATAGGACTGCCACAGTAATGCGCGACCGAGTGGGCTTACCATCAAGCAAAGCCGGTTTGAATTTCCATCCCTTTACACTGTCAACGGCAGTCTCAGTCAGCGTCTCTATTCGACGGACGGCATGCACTTCCTCGACTAGGCCCTTTTCATCGACAGTCAGTTCGAGCACTACGGTGCCAACAGAGACACTTTGTGCTGGATACCTAATATCTGTTGCCGAAACGACTCCGCCTGGTTCAAACAGGCTTCCGTTAGAGCCGCCAGGTGCTACAGCGGACCACAGACTCATTGACAGACTTGTGATGAGAGCGACCAAAAACCACACGGAAATTGACCTCCGATTCTTTTCGGGAGAGTTCTTGGTTTTCCACCCACGCTGCTGGCGATGATACGCCTACTCGGCCCTAACGAAAACATTTGGCTAAGTCCTGATTTGTCGGCTTCCCGGACATGTTCGTACCAGGACCTATTCTCCCGGTTGCGGCGCTGTCGCGATGGTTTCTAGCTTAGCGCGGTCCTTGCCGGTTTTGACGGGTGTATAATTCTCGCATCTTCGACGTAAGAAAGAAGATCCCCATTGAAAACGCGGAATCCCAAGTTACGGTTTTCCCCGTAAAGGTGCATCTTCATGTTGAAGCCACTCCGGCAGTTGTTTTTTGCTTTCCCGACGCAAGGATGGATTTTGCACGCAAGCCTCCTGGCCGCGCTTTGCATCTCGGCTTTGCCGGTGCGGGCACAGAATGAACCAGTACGCGTCATCGCGTTCGGCGCGCATCCCGACGACTGCGACCTGGGCGCGGGAGGGCTTGCCGCCAAGTACGCCGCGCTGGGCTATAAGGTGAAATTCGTTTCGCTGACCAACGGCGACGCCGGACATCAATCGCAGGGTGGAGGCCAGTTGGCCATGCGCCGCCGCGCCGAAGCGCAAGAAGCCGGGAGGCGAATCGGTATCGAATATGAGGTGCTCGATAACCACGACGGGCGGCTTTTGCCCACTCTAGACGTTCGCGAACAGGTCATCCGCGAGATACGGCAGTGGAAGGCGGACATCGTCATTGCGCCCCGCCCGAACGACTATCACCCCGATCATCGCTACACCGGCGTGCTCGTCCAGGACGCCTCGTACATGGTCATCGTGCCGAATCTCGTGACCGACACGCCAGCCCTGCGCCGGAATCCCGTTTTCCTGTACTACAGCGACCGGTTCACGCGGCCGCAAGCGTTCCGGGCCGACATTGTGGTCTCGATTGACGACGTGTACTTGAAGAAGGTCGACATGCTCGACGCGCACGTTTCGCAATTTTACGAGTGGCTCCCGTGGACCGAGGGGCAACTTGCGGACGTCCCTAAAGATCCCGTTGCACGGAAAACCTGGCTGGCGACTAATCCTCTGGCGATCAGTCAAGTAAAGCCCGAGTGGCGGGAGGCGTTGGAGAAGCGCTACGGCGCAGCCGCCGCCGCCGTTCAGCATGCCGAAGCCTTTGAAATCACGGAATACGGACGGCAACCCAGCGAAGACGAGATTCGAGTGCTGTTTCCATTTTTCCCCAAAAAGTAGCATCCACGCGAGCTTAGGAACTCTTTGCTGCTCGGAGAGCCTATCGGGAAAAGCTAAAGCAATATCCCGTGCGCTTTCAGAGCTTCTCCCGGAATAGCGTCCTAACAAATTTCTAATGAACTCCTCAGGACTTTTCAGTGCCCTCCCTGTGATTCTGAAACACGGGCAAACAGGACTCGAGCCGTCCTGGGGAGGGAACGATGTCCGTTACCGTATTTCTGGGGCTTTGCATCCTCGGACTTGATTTCATGCTTTACGCGTTGTTCCAGTGGACCTACGGCGATAAGCGCGCTGCCCTCGCTCGCCAATTGGCCGCGCACAAGAATGCCCTCAAGGAGCAAGCTCCCCGCCCTGTTCTGCTCGCTCACAAGAAGGCCCCCTCGGACCACAAATCAGATTGGCATGCGCGTGCGAGCTCACAACCCACCTGAGGTAGCCGATATTGTAAATGATGAGAATGAAGTGCGCTTCGGTTACGGCGTTTCGCGGACATTTGTTTACTGGCGGTGATACTATCCTTGGCAAAGTTTTGTGAAGCCGGCGGCTTCGTCGCAATGATCGGGATTCGTGTGTGACTTACTGCTCGCCGCCCTAAGGAGTGAAAACTACATGACAAGCAGACGGACCTTTGTCCTTGCTCTCTTATTTCTATCGTTCACCAGCGCGGTATTGCTGCACGCAGCAGAGACGCCGTCCACTGCTTTGCTGGTTCTCTCCAAAGGCGATCTGGCCTTGTTCATTGTTAATCCGGCAACACTGACAGTTGTGGGGCAGGTTCCTTCAGGACCCGATCCGCACGAGGTCGAGGCCTCCGCGGATGGGAAATTCGCCTACATCTCCAACTATGGCGGCGGATCATACAACACGATTACCGTCGTGGACCTGGTAAATCAAAAAGCGTTGCCGGTCATTGATCTCGGCCCGTTGCGTGGCCCTCATGGCCTTGCGTTTGTTGGAGGGAAGCTCTGGTTCACCGCGGAAGGCGCCAAGGTGATCGGCAGTTACGATCCTGCGACGCAGAAAATCGATTGGGTCCTTGGCACCGGTCAGGACAGAACCCATATGATTTACGTCTTCAGCGATCTTAAGAGAATCATCACCTCGAATGTCAGTTCGGCAACCATGACCTTCATTGAAAAGGGCAACAATCCCGGGCGTGGTCCCGGTCCAAGTGGACCCCCGCCGCAAGCTGGCGCGCCGGGAATGCCCAATGGTCCGGCAGGCCCAAGCGGATTTTCTCAGACCAATTGGACAGAGACGGTGATCCCTGTTGGCAAGGGGGCCGAGGGCTTTGACGTTTCTCCTGATGGAAAGGAACTCTGGGCCGCGAACGCTCAGGACGGCACGATTTCGATCATCGAAGTGGCGAGCAAAAAGGTGGTCCAAACGCTGGATGCTGATGTCCGCAGCGCGAACCGGTTGAAATTCACGCCGGATGGAAAACTGGTGTTTGTGTCCATGCTGGGTGGGCCGGACCTGGTTGTACTCGACTCCTCCACGCGCAAGGTTGTGAAACGCGTAAAGATCGGAACAGGCGCCGCCGGCATTTTGATGCAGCCCGATGGACTGCGCGCATTCGTTGCCTGCACGCCCGATGACTACGTCGCCGTAATTGATGTGAAGACTTTGGGAATGACCGGGAAAATCAGCGCTGCTAAGCACCCTGATGGTCTCGCCTGGGCAGTCCGCAGATAATCTTTTGTGCTGTCCGCCGTGGCGGCAGCGGGGACGCAGAATCCTTCTTACTCTAGAGTGTTCGCGTCACTTTGGAGAGCGAGCGCGGCGTATCGGGATCGAGTCCCTTGGCCTCCGCCAGCAGCGCGGAAAAAAGCTGGGCGGGGATGATGTAAGGGATGGGCGCGAGAAACTCCGTGATCTCCGGCAGCATGGGCACGGCCCGCGAACAAATCGCGGCAAGTTCCGCATCCGAAGTGATCACAACCGTTTCCGCGCGCAGTTCCCTAAGGCGGTGGGCCAGGGTTTTTACTCCGGGCATCATCACTCCGGGCGCGGCAAATAGGATCACGGGAAAATGGCGTTCCACCATGGCCAGCGGGCCATGGAAGAAGTCCGCCGTCGAAAACCGCTCGCCCACAACGTAACAGGTTTCCATCAGCTTCAGAGCCAGCTCAAAAGCGTTTCCATAAAGAAGCCCGCGTCCAATCACGACGCAGTATTCCATGAAGGTGTAGCGCTGGGCCAGTTCGCGAATAGCGGCTTCGTGGCCGAGGGTTTTCTCGCAAAATTCCGGGATGCGCTCGAAACCCCGCGTGACTCCGGAAGTCCCCGCCAGCGCTTCTGCCAGGAGATAGAAGATCATCATCTGGCCGGTAAACGTCTTGGTGGCGGCGACGGATCGCTCGCGCTCGCCGTGCACGAAGAGAGCCACATCAACGGAGTGGACCATGGAAGAGCCAACTTCGTTGGTGATGCCGACGGTGAAGGCACCCGCCGCACGCGCCTCTGCCAAGACGAGATTGATGTCTTCGCCTTCACCGGATTGCGATACGCCCACGACTAGGGCGTGATCCAGACGCAATTTCGCGCCGTACAGCGTATAGATCGAAGGCGCGGCCAATGAGACGGGTATGCCGGTGGCGATTTCAAGCAGGTAGCGGCCGAACTGGGCGGCGTTGTCGGAACTGCCACGCGCCACCAGGACAATCAAGCGTATGGACCGCTTGCGCAGCATCTCTCCGAGTTCCCGGATTTTGCCCCGCTCCTGCTGCAGAATACGATCCAAGACATCGGGTTGCTGCCGGATTTCTTCGAGCATCAGTGACAAAGCTGGCTCCTTCTTCTCCTCAAGGCGGCCGCAAGATCCGCTCTTAAAAGCATTTAATCACGAAATTCCTTTTTGGTCTCAGGAAAGGCCGGAATTGCCGGGTGGCCCGTGATTAACGCTGGGAATTTCCTAATTTGTGCGGCGCGCGAAGGGCATCGCTTGAACAATTCCATGCAAGCGCTGAGACACGGAGGGTGCCCCAGGTTCGGTTTGTGAACCTGGGTCTTGGGGTCGTCTTACCTTCCTCACTCCTCGACATCAATGTGGCGGGTGGCCCGTGATTAACGCTGGGGATTTCCTAATTTGTGCGGCGCGCGAGGGGCATCGCTTGAACAATTTTCATACAAGCACTGAGACACGGAGGGTGCCCCAGGTTCGGTTTGGGAACCTGGGTCTTGGGGTCGCATTTCCTTCCTCACTCCTCGACATCAATCTGCACTAGCCCCGCTTCGCCCTCCGCGTAATGCGACCAACTGCTCCACGGCCAATCCTTTGAATGCTTCACTAACTTCCGAATCACCGGGTTCGCGTGGATATAATTCAGCTTCTCGTTCATCTTCCTTCTGCTGTACACATTGAAATCATTAAACCGCGCTTGCCAGAACGCCCGCGGCGGGTCGGTCCCTTCCCCGAACGGCAATCGTAACTGTGCTGCGGAGCGGTGACTTCTCCGCTTGCGCATCTTGCGCGACACATCCACTTTCAATTTGTGCAGCGCGCTGGACGGCGTTCCCCGTTTCGGCTCGCTCATCAGCAGATGCACGTGTTCCGGTATCACCACGTACCCGATCAGGCGAAATCCCATTTCGTCGCGGACCTTCCCCAACACGCGGTGTCTTCAACAAGGGTAGCCGCCGGTAACAACTAATGGTGATGAAATGCAGATCCGCTTTGCCGTAGTAGCGCTTCAACCCAGTAGGCATCACCTACCTCTAAAACCAGAAATGCCAACCCAAGACCCAGGTTCACAAGCCGAACCTGGGGCACCCTCCGCGTTCCATCACTTCCGCGCTATTTGTCGAAGTGATATCTTCTCCTCGTCCACCATGTCAACAGATTCCATCGCCTTCAACCCGGGCCACCGGCCTCGGCTCCGCTATTTGACAGTATGCTGTCATTATCACAGTATGGTGCCTCGTATTTGTCATCAAGAAGAGGTTGCTTAAAGGAGATTCCAGATGATCCAAATCCGGCCCCTCGACGCCAACGTCCCGATATTCCAGCAAGTCAACAGCGATCTTTCACCGGTCGTCCTTGTAAACATCTTTCAAGTCGCTGAGGGCGACATTCCGGCGTTCCTCAGCGCCTTCGAAAAGGACGCTAACTGGATGAAGCAGCAGCCAGGCTTCATTTCAACCCAGATGCACCGGGGTATCGCTGGTAGTACGGTGTTTATGGACTACGTCGTGTGGGAATCGGTCAGTCACTTTCGCATGGCGTTTCAGCATCCAGAGTTCAAGAAGTCCTTGGAACACTATCCCTCCTCTACTGTGGCATCGCCGCACCTCTTCGCGCCCCTTACTGTCTAATCTTTGTGGCGGAAACCGGGAAACCGGGCACAGACGGGACGCTTTCTGACATCCTCTTCTATGGCCATTCTCACGAGTGTTCCAAATCCGAATTGCCACTGTTTCAATCCGGAACTTTCCTCTTACTATTCTTTCATATAATTATCCTGTTGACATTCTTTCCCCTCTTGCTCCATCCTCCCTTTGAAGCGGCAATCGTCGCAACTTCTCTTCCTCCCCGCAGAAGAGCCTTTTGCGGCCACGCGGCTGGTCAAACTCGGCCCGCCGCGTTCGCGCATTTCATTGTTGTGCCACCGAGCGCTCCCCCCTCCACCGCTCGGTTGTTCGCTGTTCGACCATCTCGCCGGATCATTCCGGCAATTATTGGAGGATTGCATGTCCAGCAAGGCCACCGCTATTCAAGAACTCCCCGTAGCTGAAGAAGCCGTCCGTAAGGCCTCTCATCCCACGGAGCAGCAGATCGCCGCGCGCGCCCACGAGCTTTTCCTCAAGCGTGGCGCAACGCCCGGCTCCGATCTCGACGATTGGCTGCAAGCCGAACGCGAACTTACCGCCGCGGCCAAACCATCCTCTTCCCCAAAAGCGTCCGTCCCATCGCGCACACCGCCCGCGAATCCCGTTTCGCGCAAATAGAGCTTCCTGGCTTGGCCGCCATCGTGATGCCTTGATTCCCCCTCCGCCGTATTTTGCTCGTTCGTCTTATTCTTCCGCGCCTCGCGCGCCGCGTTCATCTGAGGAATACCATGAAGCCTATCGCTACTTTTAAGGTTCGTCCTTCACTCCCGGATTCCCTGAAACCGCTTCTGCAAATCGCCTACAATCTCCGTTGGAGCTGGGACCACGCCGCCATCGATCTCTTTCGCCGCTTCGATCGCGACCTCTGGGAATCCGCCGGACGCAATCCCGTCCGCGTGCTGGGCAGCGTCGAGCAATCCATGCTGGAAGCCGCCGCCTGCGATGATTCCTTCCTCGCGCACCTGCAAGGCGTCTCCAAAAGCCTCAACACGTACCTCGCCGCGCAGGGTTCCTGGTATCAGCGCGAACACGCCGTAGACAAGGATCTCCTCGTCGCCTATTTCTCTCTGGAATTCGGCATCACCGAATGTCTGCCCATTTTTGCGGGAGGCCTCGGCGTCCTTGCCGGCGATCACCTCAAAGCCGCCAGCGATCTGGGCCTTCCGCTCGTCGCTGTAGGTCTGCTCTATCAGGAAGGCTATTTCCGCCAGTATCTGAACGGCGCCGGCTGGCAGCAGGAAGCGTTCGAGGAAAACGACTTCCACGTTCTGCCTATCGAGTTCGTCCCCAACGTCCAGGTCCACGTTTCACTTCCCGATGGTGAAGTCACCGCGCGCGTCTGGCGCGCCGTCGTCGGCCGCATTCAGCTCTATCTTCTCGATACGAACATCCCCACCAATCGCCCCGAGCACCGCGCCATCACTGCGCAACTCTACGGCGGCGATCTGGACATGCGCATCCGCCAGGAAATTCTCCTAGGCATTGGCGGCGTCCGCGCCCTCGAAGCTCTCGGTCTGCACCCCACCGTTTATCACATGAACGAAGGCCATTCCGCGTTTCTTGCCCTTGAACGCATCCGCTCCCTGATGGAATCGCAGCATCTCAGTTTCGCCGAAGCCAGCGTCCTCGCCTCCTCCAGCCTCGTCTTCACTACGCACACGCCCGTGCCTGCCGGCCACGACTATTTCCCGCCAAACCTGATGGATCATTATTTCTCCGCGTTCTATCCCCGCCTCGGTCTCAGCCTGCGCGAGTTTCTCGCCCTCGGCCGCCAGAATGCCGCCAACGACGCTGAAAGCTTTTGCATGACCGTCCTGGCCCTTCGCCTCGCTGCCTTCAGCAACGCCGTCAGCAAGCTCCATGGCGTCGTCAGCCGCGGCATGTGGAACTCCATCTGGCGCGGCTTGCCGGAATCGGAAGTGCCCATCGGCCACGTCACCAACGGCGTCCATTTCCGCAGTTGGGTCTCTCTCGAGATGAATCAGCTCTACGATCGCTATCTCGGCCCCAAGTGGCGCGAAGAGCCCGCCGACGCCACTCTCTGGCAGCGCACGCATTCCATTCCCGCTGGTGAACTCTGGCGCACCCACGAACGCCGCCGCGAACGCCTCGTTGCCTTCGCCCGCCGCCGCTTGCAAGCGCAACTCAAGAATCGTGGCGCTTCACAATCCGCCATTGATGAAGCCGAGGAAGTTCTCTCGCCCGACGCGCTCACCATCGGCTTCGGCCGCCGCTTCGCCACCTACAAACGCGCCACTCTTCTTCTTCAAGACCCCGAGCGCCTCGCCCGCATCCTAAATGACGCGGATCGCCCCGTGCAGATCATTTATGCAGGCAAAGCTCACCCCCGCGACCAGTACGGCAAGCAACTCATCAAGACCATCATCGAACTCGCCGCGCGCCCCGAATTCCGCCGCAAACTCGTCTTCCTCGAAAATTACGACATGGCCATCGCACGCTACATGGTTCAGGGCTGCGATGTCTGGCTCAATACCCCGTTACGCCCGCAGGAAGCCAGCGGCACCAGTGGCATGAAGGCGCAAGCCAATGGCGTCCTAAACGTCAGCACTCTGGATGGCTGGTGGGATGAAGCGTGGCAGATTGGCCTCGATGCCGGCGCCGAAGTGGGCTGGGCCATCGGCAAGGGTGAGTCCTATCAGGATCCCGCCTATCAGGATCACGTCGAAGCCGAAGCCCTTTACGAATTGCTCGAGCGCGAAATCGTTCCCGCCTTCTACGAACGCCGCTCCGACGGTTTACCCCGCAAGTGGATCGATCGCATGAAGACTTCCATCATTCGCCTCAACCCTGAATTCAACATGCATCGCATGGTCATTCAGTACGCCAACGAATACTATCTCTCCGCGCACCGTCGCCATCGCGCTTTGCAGGGGGACAATTCTTCTCGTGCCCGCAATCTCGCCGCTTGGCGCGCTCGCGTCGAAGCCGCCTGGCCTCGTCTGCAAGTGAAAAATGTCTCGAGCGATCTCGGTGAAGTCAATCTCGACAACGAAATTAAAATTTCCGCCACCGTCTTTCTCGATTCCCTGACTCCTGAAGACGTCTCCGTCCAGATCCTCTCCGGCCGCGTGGACGCCAGCGGCGAAATCATCCATCCCGAAATCACTCCCATGGACAAGTTTGAAAGCGAAGGCAATTCTTGTTACCGCTTCCACGCCATCATGCACACCGCAAAAAGCGGCTTCTTCGGCTACGCCATCCGCATCCTCCCCAATCACCCCGACGCCGTAACCCAATTCATGCCCCTGCTAATCACTTGGGCCTCCGATTCCGCCGTAGCCACCCCCGAACTAGCCCTAAAATAGCCACCACCATTCCCGCATCATGTAGCGCAGAGCCCGCCGCAGTCTGGCGGGCCCTGCGGTTTTTCTCTTGGGGTCTTTAGGCTTTTTCCCGGGTTAATCCTTCTTGGTTTGATCTTTCTTGGGCTGATCTTTGTAGGGACCGCCTTCCGAGGCGGTCCGCAAACTAAACCCAAACACATCACAATCGTTTGGCTCGCACTCTGTCCTGTGCCTCGCGTCCGGAAACGTCAACCCTGCACCCTCACAAACCAAAGGGTGCGGCACCCAGTCATAAACCTGCTGGCAACAAAGGGCCGTGCGCGAATGATATACTCGCCTCGTGGCCCATGAATCGAGAATCGGAAGAATTCTCTGCCCCACCCGCCTGTGAGTGACGTTAGGGAGAGATAATGAAAACAGCGCTAAGGCTAATAGCTGCGGTTGGGTTTAGCTGCTGTCTTTCTACGTTGTGGGCGTATACCGCCCCGCACTTGCTGGCCATTTTACTGGCTGCGATGTCGTTCATTGCTCTTGCGTCACTTTTGATCGCGTGTTCGATAATTGGCTGGGTCCGGTGGAGGCATGAATCCCCCTATTGGGCTACGCCTGCACTTGCTTGTTTCATTAGCTTGCTGATCGCTTGGTTTACGCCTGCAATTGGACCGCCCCTTGCTGATCGTCTATTCGTCCGTAGGCTTCCGGAGTATCAGCGGGCCGTCGAGGAGGTAAGGAACAATCAGAGCGCGATTGCGCCGGAAGGCGATCTTGTAGTTGTAACAGTAAATGCAATGCCGCGAGGCGTTAGATCCGTCAGGACCGCGCAGTGTCAGGACGGGACCATTGTTGTCGAGTTCCTACTCGATACGCGCGTTATCCTCCTCCACGATGGATATGTTTACCAAACTCATTCGGAAAACGAGCCCTGCCTTAATGAAGCCGGAAAGGGCCACGCTTCTTGGCCATATCTTCGTCACGTTAAAGACCACTGGTATAATTTTTCTGATCAACCCGGTCTCTGACAGTCGACAATTGGGGCCGGTGGCCCGGATTCTCAACTCTTTTTCTTGAAGCACTCCCCGCAGAACGCCCCCCATGTTCCCGTTTCCTCCAACCGAAAAACCACGGAAGTGCCCCAGGTTCGGTTTGGGAACCTGGGTCTTGGGTTCCTCATTTCTTTTCCGAAAACTCACAATTCAAAACTGAATACGGCGAACCCTCCACACGCTGGCGCGCGCGTTAAATGCGAAGTAAACTCCCGGTACCCCTTACGGAGCATCGCATGAAACGAAAAGCAAAACCCCTGCTGTGTCTGCTGCTTCTGCTGATTTCAACAGCCTTCTCGCCGTTTCCCTTGCGCGCGCAATCCCCCGCCCCGTCCTCAAACATCCTCGTGCTCTCCCGCGCGGACTATCTAGACCGCGTGCAAGCCATCTGGACCGCCCAGATGATCGCGCAGCTAACAGGACTCCGCTTCGAGCATCAGCAAGCCTCCGCTCTCCCGGAAACTCCCCTGAGCCACATGCCGGGTTACGCGCCCGTGGATGATGACTACTACTACGAAATGGTTGCGATCCGCGCGTTCGAGAAGTACGGCATCGGGCTCACCGTCGAGCAGCTCGGGCAACAGTGGCTCGCCAACAACGCGGGCTCCTGGGGATCAAGCGAACAAGCCCTTCTTCTGCTAAAGCGCGGAATCAAGCCGCCGGACACAGGTCACCCGCGATACAACAAACTCTGGTGGACCATCGGGCCGCAGTTCAGCAGCGATGTTTATGGCACGCTGTCTCCCGGCATGCCCAACGTGGCGGCAAAGATGGCGCGGAATCTCGGCCACATCAACGGTTACGCCGAAGGAACGGACGGAGCCGTATTCGTCTCTGGAATGATCAGCCTGGCTTTTGTGGAAACCGATACCCATGTAATCGTTCGCAAGGCTGCCAGTCTGATCCACCCGGATTCGCCGTATCGCCAGTGCCTGGACAGGATCATCACCATGGCAGACGAAGGGCGC
>CAYOOS010000104.1:0-11281 GCA_964405585.1 uncultured Acidobacteriaceae bacterium
CCTACGACGAGGTGATCTACGGCAAGGGTGCTTGGATCATGCACATGCTCCGTGAGATGCTGCGCCAGCCCAATACCCCAAATCCCGATGCTCGATTCATGGCTCTCCTGAAATCCCTTGTCGTCAAATATGCCCAGAAACCCCTTTCCACCGCTCAATTCCAGCGCGAAGTGGAAGCCGTCATGACTCCGAAAATGGATATCGAGGGTGGCCGCTCCATGGAATGGTTCTTTGACGAATATGTCCGGGGAACCGCCATACCTCATTACAAGGTGAGTTTCACATCTCGCCGCGTCGAAAAGGGCTTTCAGGTGCGTGGCAAACTTGACGCCACCGGCGTACCGCACTCCTTCGTCGCCCCCGTGCCTCTTTACGCCAGCACTGGTTCCGGCCACAACGTTTTCCTTGGCACAGTCATAGCCGGCCCCGATGAGACACACTTTTCCTTCACGACGCAGACCGAGCCCCGGAAACTTCTCATCGATCCCCAGATGACCCTGCTGTGTGTTCCGGAATAATCAGGCGTGATCTGAATTTCTCTCGCGGCTGCTGTTTTTCGTGGCGGGTTCTACTTGTTCATTAACTTCTCTTCCAGCATCGGGCTATTCAAATTCAATTCCGCTTTGCCGCCTTCTCCCAGTACGTAGGGATACCCGTCCGGATCACCCGGCATTCGTGGCAATAACCCGGCCTGCACCAACTCGCTCATTTTCGTCGCTCGTCTCCCGGTGCGCCGTTCATACTCATCCGCCAGCAGGTTCAGTTGCCGCAAATCCAGGTCCACCTTCACCAGCCGCAGGTGCAATTCCGCATTCTTTTTGATCTGCGGGTCTTGGGCCGTTTGGAAAACCTCTCGCCACAAGAAATACGAAGTCTCCAGCGACTCCCCATCCGCCGCGATTTTTGCGGCCATTACTTTCATCCAGATTGGCGCCTGCGGGTTTTTCGACCCTTCTTCAAAGGCCTTCGCCGCCCTTGGATAATCCTTCTTATCGAAGTAATAGACGTTGCCCATATCCTGGTAAAGCCGCCAGAAGTCGGGATTGGCTTGTAGCCCGCGCCGCAGCAATTCCACAGCATGGTCCGGGTCACCCGCTCCCCGCGGCGGAGCGTCACTCAAAAACGTAGACCCAAACCGGTACGCCGCGATCAGATTTGGGTCCAGCGTCGTTGCGATGTCCAGCAGCGGCCACAGCTCTTCCAGGTTTTCCTTATGCAACCGGTGCTTTTCTCCGTAGTACTGCACCGCCCGCGTCCAGTACATTGCCCCCACCAGCGGCGCGTATTCCAGGCTCATCCGCTGAATCAGTTTCGGCGAACGCAACACCAACTCATCGCGCTCTTCATGCAGTCTTTCCCGTTGCGTATCAATCTTCCTTTGCAATTGCCACACGCCGGCAAGACCCAACACCAGTACCAAACCCAAAGCCACTCGCTTGATCAGCATTCTCTTCATTTCAGGTTCCGCCGCGAGAAGATCGCTGCCGCTCCGGCCAGCACCACGGCCCCATAACACACCGCGTACAATGTCGCCTGCCCTACCAGCGCTCCCGGCACTCCCCGCCCGTGCGCCACCGCTCCCATCACATTGAAATTTTCAAAATTAGGCAACAGGTAGGAGATTCCTTTCAACAGGGTCATGGGGCGTGCGCTGATATCCACGGCCTGCATGGTGCGCAGCGCTCCCGCGAACACGCCTGCCACATAGATTCCCGCCGTGAACAGAATCGCCAGAAACGGTGTTGTGAAGCAGGAAAATAACAGCGCCAGCGCCACAATCAACACCAGTTTCAGCAGGATCAGGTACACCGCTACCAGGACCCACGCGTCGCTTCTCTCCAGTGTGTGTTTTACCGTCCAAAGCGCCAGGTACAACCCCACTGCCATCGCCGCCGTGTTCACTGTCAGCGTCATCACCAACCCGAAAAACTTTCCCAGCAAAAATTCCCAACGTTCCACCGGCTTGGCCAGTAGTGCATAAAGCGTGCGCTTGTCCATCTCTTTGGATACGAGCCCGACGCCGATGAACACTGCGATGAACAGCCCGATCACCGAAATCGCCGTTAATCCCAGGCTGACGATCACACTGTCTTCAATCCCTATGGAAATCTGCCCCACCAGGATCGCCGCCCCCATCATCAACAGCGCGAAAAACACCAGGTTATAGAGCACGCGGTCTCGCACCGCTTCCCGAAACGTATTTGCGGCGACCGTCCACACGTTCTTCATTTCCCGCTCACCTCGACGGCATTCGCCTGCGCCCGGTCCGCTTCCACCAGGTTCATGAAAAACTCTTCCAGCGTCGGCTTGATTTGCGCCACGGAAAGAATTCGCGCGTCCGCTGCTTTTAATTGGTCAAGCGCGCTGTACACTTCCTCTTCCGGAAATTGCACCCGGTAGCGTTCGCCCGTCCGCGTCGCTTTGGCCAGCAGCGGCAGTTTCTTCCCCTCCGCCACCTCGAACAGAATTTCCATCCCCTGCGTTTTGATTCCCACCATCTCTCCCGGCGTGCCCACGCCGCGCAGCTTTCCACCCACAAGCACGCCCACCTGGTCGCACAACATTTCCGCGTCCGAGAGGATGTGCGTGGAAAAAAGCACTGTCCGTCCGTCTTTTTTCAATTCCAGGATGATGTCCCGCACCTCGCGGCGTCCCAGCGGGTCCAGCCCAGACATCGGCTCGTCCAGTATCACCACTTGCGGTTCGTGCAGGATCGCCTGCGCCAGTCCCACGCGCTGCAGCATGCCTTTCGAGTATTTCCGTAACTGAATCCTCTTCGCCGTGTCCAGTCCCACCTTTTTCAACATCTTCTGCACACGTGCTTTCCGGTCCGCTGCCGTCAACCCGTGAAAGCGCGCGAAGTAATCCAGGACTTCCGCCGCGGTCAGGTAGTCATAAAAATACGGCTGCTCAGGCAAATACCCGATCTCCCGGTGCATGGAAACGTCGTCGATCGATTTCCCCAGGATTCGCGCCGTTCCCCCGTTTGGGAAAATCAAGCGCATCAACAGCTTGATGGTCGTGGACTTCCCGGCTCCGTTTGGCCCCAGAAAACCAAACACTTCGCCGCTTTCGACCCGCATGCTCAGGTCTTCCAGTGATTTCTTCTTCTTCAGGTTCAAAAACCCGTAAGGATATTCCTTCGACAGGTGTTCTATCTCAATTGCTGGGGTGGCCATGCTTATATCTTTTTAAACCTGGCGCCGAACGTCAACGGCACTCCCATCGAATGTGCAAGGATTGCAACTCCGTTCCTTCGTTAATGCTCATTTGCCCTGTTATAGAGGATTTCTTAAAGGTAAGTCCGATGCGCTTTGCGAAAAAACCTCACTTCGCAATCTGTACCAGGTCCGCTGGACCCGCTGGCTCCGGCTGCAGTGTCTGCGCTCCCCGCCAGTTATCCAGAATCCCCACTTGCTGCACGCAGCTCACCGTGCACCTCGCCGCGCATCCTTTGTGTGTGTAGTACTCCCGGTGCCGCCGCTCCGTCGTATACTCCCGCAGCGGAATCCCCGGATAACCTCGCTGTTGCGAACACCAGTGCACCAGCCCGTTCTCGCAAATGTACAGGTAGCGCGAGCCCGCCCGGCATTTCCAATCGTGCTCTCTTCCCTTCGCTACGTTATGCTGAAATTCGTTGAACCGCGAAAACGACCGCTTCCCCAACTCCATGATTTCTTCAAAAATCTCTTGTTCCCGCTTCTCCAGCGGCTTCAATTGCCCGTCGTGGTCGTGAATGATTCCCACCGTGCTCGTGAATCCCAACTCCACCGCGCGGTGCGCGATCATCAACGCATCTTCCGGGTTCTTCACCCCTCCGCCCAGCACCGAATTGATATTCACCTGAAATACCGCGAACTCCGAAAGAATCTCCAGCCGTCCGTCCAGCGTTTTCAGGCTCTTCTTGGACACTTCGTCCGGAACCGCATTATCAATGCTGATCTGCAGGTGTTCCAGCCCGGCCTCGTTCAACCGCTCAATCCGCTCCTTGTTCAGGAAAAATCCGTTCGTGATCAGCCCCGCCATCATCCCGCGCCTGCGGATGTGCCGGATGATATCGTCCAGCTCCGGATGCATCAACGGTTCGCCGCCACTGATAGTGATGATCGTCGTGCCCATGTCCGCTAGAATGTCCAGCCGCTCTTTCATCTCCTCCAGCGGCACCGGTTTGGACACGTCGTCGTACTCATTGCAGTACGTACAATCCAGGTTGCAGCGCCGCATCGGGATGATGTGCACCAGGATCGGGTGCTGGGTATCCGTCAGCGCCTTCCCGATCATCCACAGTTCGTGCAGACGCGTCTTTGCGAATCGCAAACGCTTCCGCATGCGCGTCCTCGCCGACGCTTTCCCCTTATTTCTCTTTTGCGCCATGTTTCGTTACAACTACCCCAAGATCTGATTATACCTTACCGCCGCTTCCCGTATTCTCTCGCCTCATGCCAACCAATTCTAAAACTCGTCATTCCGACCGAAGGGACGGCGCACTTTGCCGTCCCGGAACGGAGGAATCCCTCTTCAACTCTAGATTGAAAACTAAAAACTCCCTATTGCTTTCCCATAGGAGTTGGCGTAGCTTCTCTATTGTTTTCCCATAGGAGCACCATGTCCGATAAACCCGACGTCTGGCAAGGCACCCTGGCCTTGATGGTCCTGAAAACCCTCGAATCGCTCGGTCCGCTTCACGGCTACGGCATCGCCCGCCGCATCGAGCAGACCAGTGGCGACCTCCTCTCCGTCAATTACGGCACTCTCTATCCCGCCCTCCTCAAGCTCGAGCAGGAAGGCTACATCGCCTCCGAGTGGGGCGTCTCCGACAACAATCGCAAGGCCAAATACTACAAACTCACGCGCACCGGCCGCAAGCAACTCGATAAAGAAGCTCGCGAATGGGAGCAAACCACCGCCATCCTCGCCCGCTTCTTGACCACCAAGGAGCAGCCCTCATGAATTGGCTCCGCTCTTCATGGATTCGCCTCCGCAATCTGTTTCACAAAGAGCAACTCGATCGCGATCTGCAGGACGAACTAGCCAGTCACTTGGAGATACACATCCAGGACAACCTCCGCCATGGCATGACCACCGAAGAAGCCCGCCGCGACGCCCCCCTGAAACTCGGCGGCCTCGAACAAACCAAAGAATCCGTCCGCGACACTCGTGGCCTCCCTTTCCTCGAATCCCTCCTCCAGGACGTGCGCTTCGCCCTCCGAATGCTCCGCAAATCCCCCGCCTTCACCGCCATCGCTATCGTTACGCTCGCACTCGGCATCGGTGCCAACACCGCAACTTTCAGCGTCTCCAATACTTTCTTGCGCCATCCAGTTTCTTTCCCGGAAGTCGATCGCATCGTAATGGTCATGAACCAGGCTCCCGGGCAGACAGAAGGCTGGAGCGAAGTTTCCCCAGGCGATTTTCAGGATTGGCAAGCGCAGAGCCATTCCTTCGAGGCGGTCGGCGCCTATGATTGGGCGGATCTCAACCTCACCGGAGTCGGAGACCCTGTAAAAGTCCAGGGATTTCGGGTGTCCGCAAACTTCTTCGACATTCTGCGCGCCACGCCTCTCTTAGGGCGTACCTTCTCTATCGGTGAGGATGAACTTGGCCGCGATCACGTGGTGATTTTGTCCGCCGGTTTGTGGCACCGCCAATTTGGCTCCGACCCAGCCATTGTCGGACGCACCGTCCGCCTCGATGGAACTCCCACGCAAATCATAGGCGTCATGAAGGATGACGTGCGCTTTCCGTTCGGTGCCGAACTGTGGATTCCTCTGGCACTCTCCACGCAGGAGAAAGTTCAGCGTAGCACGCACTATCTCGCGCCCATAGCCCGGCTGAAATCTGGAACCACTCTCGCCCAGGCAGAGGCCGAAATGAGCACCATTCAGGACCACCTGCGGACTTCTTTCCCAAAATCAGAGACCGGTTGGAGCGTAGTTCTAATGCCGCTCGGCGAGTTTGTCGCCGGCCCCGGCCGCGGCTACATGATTCTCACTCTGTGCTCGGTTGCTTTTGTCCTCCTGATTGCTTGTACCAACGTAACCAACCTGCTTCTGGCCCGCAGCACCGCGCGGCAAAGCGAGTTTGCCATTCGTGTTGCTCTAGGAGCCAGCCGCTCTCGCCTCGTGCGCCAGGCTTTGGTCGAAAGCATCCTTCTGGCCATGGCCGCCATGATTTTCGGTTTGCTTCTTGGTTCCGTTTGGATTTCCTTGATTCGCATCAATATGCCACCCGAAGTCGCACGACTCATCCCTGGATGGGACCAGGTCCGCTTGGACCGAGGCGTGTTCCTTTATACGTTCGCGGTGGCCTTCGCCGCCGGACTCCTTGCCGGGATTCTCCCCGCTTTCTACGGCTCCGGCTGCGATCCGAATGAGGCCCTAAAGGAAACGGGCCGGGGACCCGGTGCCGGTGTTTCTCGCGCGCGCCTTCGCAGTGCGTTCGTGGTGGCGGAGGTTGCTCTTTCCCTTGTGCTTCTGGTGGGCGCGGGACTCATGGTCAAGGGCGTTCGCACACTTTTGAGCCTGAATTTTAAGTTCGCGCCCCAGTCGGTCCTCACCTTTCGCGTGGCTCTGCCTGCCTCCCGGTTCGCAACTCCTCAACAGCGCCTGGTCTTCTTTGACAACCTCACGGGGCAACTCGCTCGCAGT
Organism: uncultured Acidobacteriaceae bacterium; assembly: GCA_964405585.1. Classification (GTDB taxonomy): domain Bacteria; phylum Acidobacteriota; class Terriglobia; order Acidiferrales; family UBA7541; genus Acidiferrum. The sequence continues at coordinate 6,648 of CAYOOS010000104.1, forward strand.
GCCAATGTGCAATCCGCCGCCGCCTCTCTCCAGGTGCCTTTTTCAGGTGGTGACTCCGGCGCGTTCGCTGTCGAAGGCCAACCCATGCAACCCGGTGAGTATCAAGTCGCGGAATTCAACCAAGTCACCCCCGCGTTTTTCCAGCTTCTTCACGTCCCTCTGGTGGAGGGCCGCGAATTTAACCTTCGCGATGCCGCCGATTCCACCCCAGTCGCCATCATCAGCCAATCTCTCGCTAAGCGTTTTTGGCCCGGCAGAAGCCCGCTCGGGCATCGCATCAAGTCCGGTGACGAAAACTCCACCGATTCCTGGGCCACCATCGTTGGCGTTGTCACTGAAATCCATTACGATCCCTGGCGCCACGACGGTCTCTCTTCCATCTATTTCCCGTTCCGCCAGCGCCCCGTGTCAAGCGCCTACATTACGGTTCGCACCACTGCCGACCCCAAATCTCTTATTCCCCTTGTCCGCACCGCCGTCACCAACCTCGACCCGGACCAGCCCATTTTCGATGTACTGCCGTTGGATCACCTCATCTCCAATCAGATCATCGGTCTTTCTTATGTCGCTGTCTTGATGGGCGTCATCGGCTTCATGGCCCTCGTGCTCTCCGCTGTCGGTGTTTTTGGCGTGATGTCCTTTTCCGTGGCCCAGCGCAAGCATGAAACGGGAATCCGCATGGCCCTCGGAGCGCGTCCCCAAGACGTCTTGCGCTTGTTTGTGTTCAACGGACTGAGGCTTCTCGCTTTGGGTCTCATCATCGGCCTTCCCATCGCTTTTGCCATGGCACGCCTGCTCTCCAGTTTGTTGTATGGCGTGCGCTCGGACGACCTCGTCAGCTTTTTCGGTGGCGTATTCCTGCTTGCGGGCGTTATGGTTCTGGCTTGTTATATCCCCGCGCGTGCGGCCACTCGCGTCGACCCCATGATCGCCCTTCGTTACGAATAAAAAGGAGACCCCGTGCAGCCTCTCATTCAACTACGCAACGTCGAAAAATCCTACCCTGCCGGCGCTCAGAAATTTTATGTCCTACGCCGTATCTCTCTCGAAATCCAACCCGGCGAGTTCGTCACCTTCATGGGTCCCTCCGGCGCAGGCAAGTCCACACTCCTCAGCATCCTCGGTATGCTCGACAGTTCCTGGTCCGGCGAATACTTCTTCCTCGATCAGCCCGTCCACAAGCTCAGCACCAAGCAGCGCAACGAACTCCACAAGTACAACATCGGTTTCGTCTTTCAGTCCTATCACCTCATCGACGATCTCACTGTCTACGAAAACCTTGAAATCCCCCTCTCCTACAAAAACATTCCGCAAAAAGAACGCGCCAGCCTTGTCTGCGACGCTCTCGATCGTTTCAACATCGTCGGCAAAAAGGATCTTTTCCCCAGCCAGCTCTCCGGCGGCCAACAACAGCTCGTTGGCGTGGCCCGCGCCGTGATCCAGAATCCCAAGCTCATTCTCGCCGATGAGCCCACCGGCAATCTCCACTCCACGCAAGGCGAAGAAATCATGCAGCTCTTCAAGAAGCTCAACGATGCCGGTACCACCATCATTCAAGTTACCCATTCCGAAAAAAACGCCGCCTACGGCAATCGCATCCTCCAACTAGCCGATGGCTGGCTCCTCCCCGAAAAACCGATAGTCTCCGCCCATGGTGCTCCATGATCCCTATGCTCGGCCCAGACGTTCCGAGCGGAGTCTTCGGAGCGAGGAACGGTTTTGCATCGCATGCTTCTCAGGCGATGAATCCCTCTTCCTCCAAAGCTCCTTTTCGCCTCGGTCCCCCTGAACTTGAGGGTGCCCCATCCTTCGCGTATTTGGCGAAGGGTGGGCTCTTACGATCTAACTTCATAGTCTCCCCTCTCTTGGTTCACAAAGAGGTGGAGTCATGAATACCCTTCGCTCAATCGTCCTCCGCCTCCGCAACCTCTTCCGCAAAAACCAACTCGACCGCGAGCTGCAAGACGAACTAGCCACTCACCTCGAACTGCACATCGCCGACAATCTCCGCTCCGGCATGACCCCCGAAGAAGCCCGCCGCCAAGCCCTCCTAAAACTAGGCGGCCTCGAACAAACCAAAGAATCCGTCCGCGATCAGCGCACCTTCCCGTTCCTTGAGACTTTTTTCCAGGACGCGCGCTTCGCCCTCCGCATGCTCCGCAAAAACCCCGCCTTCACTGCCATCGCCATCCTCACCCTCGCCCTCGGCATCGGCGCCACCACAACCATCTTCACTGTCGCCAACGACTTCCTTCTGCGTTCCCTCCCTTTCAGCAATGCCGATCGCATCGTGATGGTGAAGCGCTACGACAGCAAGCTCGCGCAATCCGGATGGGCCGATCCGCCTACATTCAAATATTGGCAAGCGCAGAACCATGTCTTCAAAGAGATGGCCGCTTGGAGCGAAATCACTAACCAATTCAACCTGACTGGTCCAGAGGGGCCAGAGCGCGTCTCCGCAAAGCAGGTCTCTTCCAATTTCTTCCAGGTACTCGGCGTCAATCCCATTCTCGGCCGGACGTTCTCCGATGCGGAGGATCGGCCCGGCGGAAATCCCGTCGCGATCATCGGTCATTCCCTCTGGATAACAAGATTCGGCGGAAACGCGGGAATCCTGGGCAAGACCATTACTCTCGACGGCAAAGATTACAGCGTTATTGGCGTTCTTCCCGCCGCATTTCGTTTTTCTACAACGCCAGAGGATGTGTGGACGCCGCTCGCTGCCTTAGTCGATGGAGGAGAGGGCGGGTTCTACTTAAACGTCATTGCTTCTCTAAGACCGGGTGTAACGCTTTCTCAGGCTCAGGCTGACATGGACGTCGTAACCCGCCCATGGGCCGCCCATTTTCCAGATTTCTGGAGTAGCGATCAGAGGGTCGCGGTCGAGAGTCTGCGAGACCGCTATTCTCTTGACCTCCGCCCTGCTCTCCTTACGCTCTTCGTCGCTGCCTCGCTTGTCCTCCTGATTGCCTGCTTGAACCTCGCCAACCTGCTGCTTGTTCTCGCCACCAGCCGATACAAGGAAATTGCCGTTCGCCGCGCGCTCGGCGCCGGGCGGGCACGCATGATCCGGCAAATGCTCTCGGAAAGTTCAGTGCTGGCGCTGCTGGGAGGGTTCGGAGGCTTGTTGATTGCCTTTGCAAGCGTCCGCGCTTTCTATGCTGCCTTGCCTCCGTCTTGGCAACCCATCTCACGCGGTGGAATGGACGGGGCTGTGTTCGCCTTCGTTCTGGTAACCATGCTTTTAACCCTATTCCTGATCGGCATGGTGCCGGCGTGGAGCGCCACGGGCTTTGATCTCACTAAAGCCCTTAAGGAAGGCTTGCAAAGTCCTCTGGCCAGCATGGATAGTCCGTCATTTCGCGCTGTTCTTGTTATCGGTGAAGTCGCTCTTGCCGCCATGCTTCTGACTGGCGCGGCGCTGGTTATCAAAAGCTTCGTCCGCCTGTCCGCTGTGAATCTGGGCTTCAATTCTGAGAATGTTCTGACCCTCAATGTGGCGCGGACCAAAGCGGGGGCAGACACTTTCTATAAAGATGTCCTCGAGCGCCTCTCTGCCCTCCCCACCGTGAACGCGGTCGGAGCAATCAATTTTAGACCTCTGGTCGGCAGCGGATGGAGCCAGGACATTATCATCGAGGGCCGCCCTCCCCTTCCTCGCGGCGACCTAATCTGGGCAGCCCATCGGGACGTCAGCCTCGGTTACTTCCGGGCCATGAGTATCCCGCTCCTCCTGGGCCGGTCATTCGACGCCACCGATCAGGATAAGAGTGTCGCCGTCATCAGTGACAGCATGGCCAAAAGCGATTGGCCCGGTGAGAATCCCATTGGCAAACGCTTCGGGGTCAATTGTGCGGGAACACCCTGTCATTGGAATTCCGTTGTCGGAGTGGTTGGAGATGTGAGGGAACTCGGCGCAACCGCCGATCCCAGCAACGCGATGTACTTCTTGGGGACGATGAGCGAGATGACCCTGGTGGTTCGTTCAGCGGGAGCCCCCACAAACCTCATTGCCGATGTTCGCGGCATCATCGCCTCTCTCGATCCCAATCAACCCATTGCCGATATCCGTTCCATGGAAAGTATTGTCTCGGAATCCGTCGCACCTCGGCGACTCACGATGCTGATTGCCAGCCTCTTTGCCGCGCTGGCGCTTCTCCTGGCCATCATTGGTCTCTACGGCGTGATTTCGTATTCCGTTGCTCAGCGAAGTCACGAACTTGGAGTACGCCTCGCACTGGGCGCGACGAAAGAAGATATTCTCCACCTCATCGTTACACAGGGTTTTGGACTCGCCTTCGTTGGAATCATCTTGGGTATGTCAGGCGCTCTTGCCTTGACGCGAGTTCTGGCGCGCTTGCTGTTTGGGATCACCCCAACCGACCCTCTGACGTTTGGGGCGGTGACGTTACTGCTGGTGGGTGTATCGCTGTTTGCCTGCTACATCCCCGCGCGCCGCGCCACCCATGTCGATCCGATTCAGGCCCTAAGGTACGAGTGAGGAATCCCCATGAAAACTCTGCGCATTTTCTTCGCCCGCATTCATGACATCCTCCGCAAAGACAAGCTCGACCGCGATCTGCAAGACGAACTAGCCACTCACCTCGAACTGCACATCGCCGACAATCTCCGCT
>CAYOOS010000105.1:0-11272 GCA_964405585.1 uncultured Acidobacteriaceae bacterium
GCCGAGCGCATTTTTGGCAAACTTAACGACCGCACCGCGCTGGTCCTTGGCGCAGGAACCATTAGCGAACAGGTTGTTTCACAATTGCGAGACCGCAATATCGGGCGCCTGCTTCTTTCCAACCGCTCGCGCGAAAAGGCCGAGGAGTTCGCCAAGCAGTACAAGGGGGAAGTGCTCGATTGGGGCGCTTGGGATTCCACGCTGAAGCTGCCCGACGTCATCGTCTCCGCTGTCGGCGTTCAGGAAGCGTTGCTCACCAAAGCGCTCATCGAACATTCCATGGCAGCTCGCGGGAATCGAGCGCTGTTCCTGATGGACCTGGGAATGCCCCGTAACATCGATCCGGCCGTCAGCGAACTGTACAACTGCTACCTCTATTCGATGGAGGATTTGAGCGAAATCGTGCAGCAAAACCGCAGCGCCCGCCAGAATGAGGTGCCCAAGGCTGAAGCGCTGGTGGAAGAGCATGTGGGCAAGTTCATTTCCTGGCAGGCCAGTGTGGAGCTTATCGGCGTGCTGGATACCTTGCGGGGTAGCTTGAAAGAACGACGCGCCGCCTTTCTTCATGAGAAACTCTCCGGCATGAATCATTTCACTAACGAAGACCGCGAACACATCGGTGTGCTCATGGATGAACTGATCGAGAAACTGCTGATTGCGCCAGCCGAGCGCCTGCGCGCGGAAAAAGAGCTGCGCAAAAAGATTCAGAATGTCGAAGCGATTAGGGAACTTTATCTATCGGACCGGGAGAAACCGTGAGGCCCTTGCGCATTGGCAGTCGAGGAAGCATCCTGGCGCGCTGGCAGGCGGAGTTTGTCCGCAAGCAGCTCTTCCAGTTGACTGGCGTCGAGGCCGAAATCATCATTATCAAGACAGCCGGGGACAAAATGCAGCAGGCGCCGTTGACACAGATTGGCGGCAAGGGAATTTTCATCAAGGAACTCGAAGAAGCGCTGCTGGAAGAAACCGTGGACCTGGCCGTGCACAGCGTGAAAGATATCCCCACGGAAACACCCAGCCGATTGCATTTCCCCGCAGTGTGCCGGCGGGATGATGTGCGCGATTGTCTGGTTTCCCACAAAGGCGAGACGCTCGCCACTCTGAAGCAGGGTGCGCGCGTCGGAACCAGCAGCCTGCGGCGGCAGGCACAACTACGGCACCAGCGTCCGGACCTGGATATTCGTGAATTGCGCGGCAACGTGGACACGCGACTGCGCAAAGTGGAAAGCGGCGAATACGACGCCATTGTGCTTTCCAAGGCAGGCCTCGATCGCCTTGGATGGAGCCAGAAAATCACGGAGCCTCTTTCCCCGGAGATTTCGTTGCCTGCCGTGGGGCAGGGTGCCATCGCCATCGAATCGCGTTTGAAAGATACGGAAGCCACGGAGATTCTCGGCAAGCTCGATGACGAAGAATCACGCACCGCCATCATCGCGGAACGCGCTTTGTTGGCCGCGCTGCAGGGCGGATGCCAGGTTCCGCTGGGCGCCTGGGCTCGCATGGAACGCGGAGAACTTGTAATGGATGCGGTAGTTTGTTCCTTGGACGGCGTGCAATATATCCGCCAGCGTGCTACGGCTCCGCCGGATCAGGCCGCGCAACTTGGGGGGCAGATGGCCAAGTTGCTTGCCGATGGCGGCGCGCGAAGCATTCTGGAAGAGGTGCAACGTTCCCGTGGCTGAATCTCTTGTCAACGTACTCGCCGGCAAGCGCGTAGTGACTACGCGCGCGGTGGAGCAGAGCCAAGCTTTGCTGGCGGCGCTCCGCGAGAAGGGTGTACTGCCCGTCCTGCTTCCCATGGTTGCCTTTGCCCAACCCGATGATTTGCAGGCGCTGGATGATGCGATTCGCCGGCTGCGCGAGTATCACTGGATTTTCTTGACCAGTCAAAATGCCGTGCGCGCGCTGCAGGCGCGTGCTGAGCATCTGAAGCTTTCTTTGCGCGACGCCATTGGGGCAGCGCAGATTGCTGCCGTTGGGCCTGTCACAGCGGAGGCCGCGCGCGCCACTGGGCTTATGGTGAACTACGTTGCGAAGGAGCACAATGGAGCGGCGCTAGCCCAGGAATTGCAAACCGAAGTCCGGGGCAAGAAGGTACTGCTGCCGCGCAGCGATCTTGCGAATCACGATTTGGTGGAGACTCTCCAAGGGCTTGGTGTGCAAGTTACGGAAATTGTAGCCTACAAGACCTTGCGCCCCACTTCTGAGCAAACGCGCAATCTCCAAGCCATTCTTCTCGACCCGCCCGACGCTATTTTGTTCTTCAGCCCATCGGCCATACGCCACATGCGTGAACTCCTCGGCCCGGAATCGTTTGGAAACCTGGCAGAGAAGAGCGCGTTCGCTGCCATTGGCCCTGTAACCGAGCGCAGGTTGCGTGAAGCAGGGGTTCAGCGATTGATTGTTGCTCACGACACCTCGGTTTCGTCCATTCTTGAATCGCTGGAAAAGTTCTTCGCCAATTCCGGGCACAGCCTGCCCGCAGGAGCGAAACACCCATGAGTTTCCCCACGCATCGCCCACGTCGTCTGCGCCGCAGCGAAGCCTTACGCGGCCTGGTGCGCGAAACGCGCCTCAGCACCGCGGGCTTTATCTATCCCATGTTCGTTTGTCCCGGCACTCAGGTTCGCCAGGAAGTCAGCTCCATGCCGGGGATTCACCAGCAATCGGTGGATCAAATCGTGGAAGAATGCCGCGAAGTCGAATCCCTGGGCATACCGGCCGTGATTCTGTTCGGTCTGCCAGAATCGAAAGATCCGCGGGGCGCTATTTCCTATGCTGCCGATGGCGTTGTTCAAAAAGCCATCCAAGCCATACGCAAGGCTGGATTAAATCTCCTGGTTATCACGGACGTGTGCCTCTGCGAGTACACGGATCATGGCCATTGCGGCGTGATCGAGCGCGGCGAAATTGCCAACGATCCCACGTTGGACATTCTTGCTCAGCAAGCGCTTTCGCACGCGCGAGCTGGCGCAGACATTGTCGCGCCTTCGGACATGATGGACGGCCGCGTCGCTGCTATTCGCAAAAAGCTGGACCAGCACAATTTTGAAAACATCGCCATTCTGGCCTATGCGGCAAAATACTGCTCCGGATTCTACGGCCCATTCCGCGAAGCCGCGCAATCCGCGCCGCAGCACGGCGACCGCCGGAGCTACCAGATGGATCCAGCGAACGCGCATGAAGCGCTGAAGGAAGTGGCGATGGACATAGAGGAAGGTGCGGACATGGTAATGGTAAAGCCAGCGCTACCCTATCTAGACATCGTGCGCCGGGTGAGGGATCGTTTTGATGTGCCCGTGGGCGCGTACAATGTGAGCGGCGAATATTCGATGGTAAAAGCGGCCGCGCGCAACGGCTGGATTGATGAAAAGCGCGTTGTGCTGGAGATTCTGACGGGCATTCAGCGCGCCGGAGCAGACATGATCCTTACCTATCACGCCAAAGACGTGGCTCGCTGGCTGAAATCCTGAACACTAAGGTGCATCAATGAGTGCAACCCAAGGCCGATCCATACCCGAGCGCCGCCGGTCGAAAGAAATTTTCGAGAGAGCCGAAAAGGTTCTCGTCGGTGGCGTCAACAGTCCCGTGCGCGCCTTTCGCTCCGTCGGAGGCGAGCCGCTGATCATCGAGAAGGGAAGCGGTCAGCACCTTTATGATGCGGACGGCAACATGCTGCTAGATTTCGTGTGCTCGTGGGGCGCGATGCTCCTGGGCCACGCGCATCCCGCCGTCACCGCGGCGATCGCCGACCAGGCGCAACGCGGCACCAGCTTTGGCGTAACCACGGAGTTGGAGATTGAACTCGCCTCACTCATCATCAAAGCGATTCCGTTCCTGGAAAAGATACGCTTCGTTTCGAGCGGCACGGAAGCAACCATGAGCGCGGTGCGGCTCGCCCGCGGCGTTATGAAGCGCGATTACATCATCAAGTTCGAGGGCTGCTATCACGGACATGCCGATAGTTTCCTCTCCCAGGCGGGCTCCGGCTTGGCGACGCTCGGAATTGCCGAATGCCCGGGAGTGCCGCAGGCACTGGCCGCACTGACACTCAATGTCCCTTACAATGACCTAAACGGGGTTGAACAGCTTTTCCTCCAGCGCAAGGATAAGATCGCGGCCGTGATCGTTGAGCCAGTTGCTGCCAACATGGGAGTTGTCCTTCCGGCGGATGGATTTCTGAAGGGGCTGAGGGAAATCACGCGTAAGCATGGCGCGCTGCTGATCATCGACGAAGTGATTACTGGATTCCGCCTGCACAATGGCTCGGCGCAGCAATTGTTCGGCGTGCAGGGTGACCTGACCACCATGGGGAAAATCATCGGCGGGGGCGTACCGGTGGCTGCTTATGGAGGCGGCGCAGAATTGATGAACCATGTTGCACCGCTTGGCCCGGTGTATCAGGCGGGCACGTTAGCGGGCAATCCGTTGGCCATGCGGGCGGGCATTGCCACACTAAAGGAGTTGAGCAAGCCTGGGCTTTACGATGGAATCAACGCGCTGGCGAAAGAACTCGTTGCCGGTCTGCAGAAGGCAGTGAAAGATGCCGGGATCGCCGCGCAGGTCAACAGCATCGGTTCGCTTTCCACGATCTTTTTTGCGCCACAGAAGGTGAACAATTACACGGACGCCAAGCGCTCGGATACGAAAATCTACGCGCGCTTCTTCCGTGATATGCTGCAGCGCGGCATTTTCCTGGCGCCTTCGCAATTCGAAGCCGCTTTTGTTTCCGCAGCACATACGTCCGCGGATATCGAGCGCACCATTTCCGCAGCCGGCGATGTGTTGCACGCGATCGCTACATAGCCGTCTGCCTAAATCCAACTGGAGGAGAAGCAAGCAATGCACGAAATTCTGGAAGCTCGGGAAGAACACGGCGGGCACGATGAAGGGCCGCTCACCATCCCCGTCTCGGTCACGCTCTCGATCCTCGCTGTTTTTGTGGCCATTTCCACCCTGATGGGCCATCGTTCCTCGAAGGAAGAGCTCCTTTTGCAAACGCAGGAGGCCGACCAGTGGGCCTATTACCAGGCCAAGAACAACGGGCAGCACAACTCCAAGAACTTCGCGGTCGGCCTCGGTATCTTCACCGTTGTGGACAAGGAAAAAGCCGAACAGACGCGCGAGCAGTATTTGAAGGAAGAGGAGCGTTACACCAAAGAGAAGGAAGAAGCCAAGGAGAAAGCCGAAGAACTAAAGAACGAAAGAATGGTGATCGGGCGGAGGGGAGACCGTTACGAGGGAGCGGAAGTGCTGCTCGAGATCGCCCTGATTCTCACCTCTTTCACATTGCTTACAAAGAAGAAGTTCTTCTGGTTTGCCGGATCGCTGCTCGGTCTGGCCGGGATCGCGTTGGCCCTTAGCGGTTTCCTGGTCCACTGAGGGGCGGATTGCGAATTCAGTTTTGCCCTCAGGCCCGTCGCTCAGGCGTTCTGGCCTGAGGGTTTTCGCTGATATGGCCGGGTCCTTCGTGCTCACGCTGTGGCTGGTGGGCGCACACCCCTCAGCAGGGCAACCTCCGATTTGAGGCGATCAATTCGCTCGAGCAACTCCCGGTGGCGTTTATCCTCCGCATCGGGCTTCTTGCCTATGAACGACAGAGTTCCTCCCGGCTCCAGGATGCATTGATCCACTTCCGCCAACGAGGAAAAGCCCTGTTTTCGCGCCGCCGCCTCCAGTTGCGCCATGGTGATCAATTCGCTCTTCAAGTGTTCCGTGCGCACGCGGCCCCCTTCCATCAGTACATCCGCCTTGCCTTCCACCAGTTGATCGAGTTTCCTGTGGTTGTAAAGGAAGCGCACGGTGAGATAGTTGATGGCGAGCAGGGAAGTGGCGCCCAACAATCCGCCGGAAACGGAATTATCGTCGCCAATGATGGCGTTCTGCACGGTGTTCGAGAGTGTCAACAACACCACCAGGTCGAATGGGTTCAACTGCACGAGCTCGCGCTTTCCGGATAGACGCAGCATCACCACCAGGAATATGTACACGATCACCGGCCGCAGGATCTTTTCCAGGACCGGAAGTGTCATGACAAACATATCTTTCCAGATTTCGTGCATCGCGCGGCAACCTCCTCGGGCTGAACTTGAGCGCATCTTTGCCTTTCCTTTGCGCCCCGGACGTATGGCAGGGTAACATGCCCGCCGCTGAGTCCGAAGCGTGGCGCTCCCGGGCTGTCCCTTCGGGCAGTCATACTTTGGCGACCTGATTCATCGAGAACGTTTACGTCCCCATGTGTTATGGTTAATCTGCTAGTGAGACGCTCTGTCTTCCCGCACTGCTTGGCACGTCGCACGCAAACCTACGGAGGCTTGGGCTACTCCGGCCGGGAATAAAAGGTTCGCTCTGACCGGCTCGCGAAGCGGCTATTTCATGTCACAGAAAACGTTTACGGAGCCCGGTATCCGGCTTGGCGCGCAACCCCTTGCGGCGCTGCTCGATTCAACTCAGGAACTTATCGCCGTCCTCGGTCCGGAGGGCGCGATTCATTTTGTCAATGATGCCTTCCGCCGTTTCCTGGGTTATGAGCCCGATGAACTGATCGGTCGCAGCATTCAGGGTATGGTTCACGCCACTGATGTGGAGCATCTCCGAGAACGTCTGAAGGAAATTGCCGCGCAGCCGGGTGCCAGCGCTCGCGACCGCTGCCGCCTGCGCACGCGTGATGACTCCTGGCGCTGGTTTGAGATCGTCTGGAGCAATCAACTCAGCGAAAGAGGCCTGGAGGGAATTATTTTTCACGCCCAGGATGTGACCGAGCTTCAGCGCATGGAGTCCGAGCGCCAGGTTATTTCCGATGTTGTGCACGCGCTCAACCAAACCTCCAACCTCGATCAGCTTCTGACCGGGATCCACGAGGCCTTGCAGCGCATCGTCTCCGCAGAAAACTGCTTTGTCGCGCTGCACGATCCCGAGCATGACAGGTTTGAGTTCCCCTTTTTCGCGGACGAGTACGATACCGCCCCCGCGCCGCAGAAAGTTGGCCGCAGTTGCACGGCTTATGTCTTTCGCACCGGGCGCGCCATGCTCATCCCGCAATCGGATTTTGACCGCCTCGTCGCGCTAGGAGAAGTCGAACTCGTCGGTTCTCCGGCCCCCGCCTGGCTTGGCGTTCCGCTGAAGACGCCCACCGCCACGATTGGCGTTCTGGTCGTGCAGCATTATCAGAACGAAAACGCCTACGATATCCGCGACCTCGAATTCCTGGATTCCGTTGGCGCCCACATTGCGCTGGCCATCGAGCGGCGGCGCGCCGAGGAAGAGCTTCGCAAGAATGAATCCATTCTGCGGCTGCTGTTCGAGCATAACCCGTTGCCCACGTGGCTTCACGAGGCCGATTCACTGAAATTTCTGCGCGTCAATCAGGCTGCAGTCAAGCTCTACGGCTTTTCCCATGAGGAATTTGAGAACATGACTGCGCTCGACATTCGGCCCGTCACCGAGCGCGAAAAGACCCTCGCGTATCTCCACCAGATCGAAGACAACGCCGCCGACCACGGTTTTTGGCTGCACCAATCCAAGGATGGCAGGGCTTTCGAGGTGGAGGTTATTTCGCACGCTCTGATTTATGCCGGGAAGCGTGTGCGGTTGGTCGTGGCACAGGACATCAGCGAGCGGCGCAACCTGGAGCACCAGCTTCGCCAGGCGCAGAAAATGGAAGCGATTGGCCGGCTGGCAGGCGGCGTGGCGCACGACTTCAACAACTTGCTGATGGTGATCAAGGGGCACACAGAGCTGCTCCTGAATGTGTTGTCGCCAGCGGATCACGTTGCGCACAAGATCGAGCAGATTGACCGTTCCGCCGATCGCGCCGCGACGTTGACGCGCCAGTTGCTGGCGTTCAGCCGCATGCAGGTCTTGCAGCCGCAGGTGATCAACCTGAATTCCGTCGTGGAGGAAATGGGCAAGCTTCTTCCGCGGTTGATTGGCGAAGACATCGAGTTGGTAGTTCACGCTGACGAGGAATTGGGCACGATCCGCGCGGACGCCAGCCAGATGGAACAGGTCATCATGAATCTGGCGGTCAACGCACGCGACGCCATGCCCAATGGCGGCAAGTTCGTCCTCGAGACCCGGAACGTTGATCTCGATCAGACCTACACGGCCAGCCATCCATTAATGAAGCCCGGTCCTTACGTGCAAATGACCATCAGCGACAGTGGCACGGGCATGGATACGGAGACACAATCGCACATCTTCGAGCCGTTTTTCACGACCAAGGAAAAAGGGAAGGGCACGGGGCTCGGGCTTGCGACGGTCTACGGTATCGTCAAACAGAGCGGCGGATTTATCTGGGTGTACAGCGAACTTGGCAAAGGCACTTCCTTCAAAATCTATCTTCCCCGCGTGGATCAGGCCGAAGAATTCTCCGGCGTTCCAAGTTCAACCGGGGAAGTGCCCACGGGCACGGAGACTGTTCTACTGACGGAAGACGAGCAGGACGTGCGCGAGATCGCCCGGGAATTTCTGGAGTCCGGCGGCTATAAAGTCATCGAAGCCAAGGATGCCGCCGAAGCCATCAAACTCGCCCGCGAGCACGGTGGCGCGATCGATCTTCTGGTCACGGACATGGTGATGCCCGGAATGACCGGCCAGGAACTCGCCGTTCAACTGCAGCACGAATATTCGGAATTGCGTATTGTTTTCATGTCTGGCTATAGCGAACATGCCGCCACGGAAATGGCCAATGCGGACCCCAGCGTACGCCTCCTCAATAAGCCCTTCAGCCGCGGGGCGCTGCTACGCGCCGTGCGCGAAATCCTGCACGCCAAGAAACATTCCTGATTGTTCTGTCGCGAAATGATGGATTAAGGCAAGTTGGGATGTTTGCGGTGCCACTCGGTGGCGTGTTGAAATGTCTGGCCTGCCTGCAGGACGGCAGCATCATCTCCCGCGCGTCCCACAAATTGCAGTCCCACGGGCAGATTCTTCTCCGTGAACCCGCAGGGCACGGAAATAGCGGGCAAACCGCAGAGATTTCCAATGGCGCCGAGTGGATCGGGAAAGGAGAGGCCTTTAGAAAGATCCGACGTCAACGGAGTGGCCGGCGCCGGCAATGTAGCGGCCGCCAGGACATCATAGCTTTCAAACAACGCGTCCATTTTCTTTTGCAGAATCTCGCGCACGCGCTGCGCCGTCGTGAAGTCGCCGCCGCTCACCGAAAGGTTCGCGTAGCCGCCGATTCGTCCTTGCGGATCCCGTAACTCCTTCACGCGCCCCGAGCGGATCAGATCCCCGAACGAAGACGCCACCTCTGCCTGCAGAATTACGCCCGCCGCATCCTCCCACGGTCCCTCAGGCAGGACCGTATCCTTTACCAGAGCAAAATGCTTGGGCAGTACTTTGTGCGCTGCTTGAATGGCCTTCGCGACACCCGGCTCATATTCTTTCCACAAGTTCGCCAGCCAGCCGACCCGCAGGCTGTGCTTCTTCAAATCCGAGGCGGGTGAATAAGTAAACGCCGCTCGATCGACCGCCAGGGTGCTGCGGTCCAACGGATCGTGGCCCGCGATTGCGGCGAAAATGCGCGTGCAATCCTCGGCGCTGCGCGCCATTGGTCCGATCTTGTCCAGCGAATAGGAGAGCGCCATGGCGCCGCGACGGCTGACGCGCCCGTACGTTGGCCGGAATCCGCTGACGCCACAAAAGGCCGATGGGCACAGTATGGAGCCCCACGTCTCCGTGCCAATCGCAAAGCCCGCCAGCCCCGCGGCCACGATCGCGCCCGACCCCGAAGATGAGCCGCACGTCCAGCAACTGGTATCCCAGGGGTTTCTCGTTTCGCCTTGTAGCGACGCCGAAGCGGAGTTGTACCCAAGCCCGCCCGCCAATTCGATCATTGCGGCTTTGCCGAGCAGCACCGCGCCTACGTTTTTCAAGTGTTCAATCACCGTGGCGTTGTAGTCGAAAACCTGCTCGGCGAAAGGCTTTGCTCCCCAGGTGGTTTGCACGCCCTTCACGGCCAGCAAATCTTTTGCGGCATAGGGAATTCCGTGTAGCGGCCCGCGGTAATGCCCCCGGTGAATGTCTTTTTCCGCAGCGCGGGCCTGGTCCAGCGCTTCCACCGGCATCAGCCGGGCGTAGGCATTCAGGCGCGGACCAAATTTCTGGCTGCGCTCGAGGTAGGCTTCCGTCAATTCGACAGGGGAAAGCTGCTTCGATTCGATGCGCTTCGCAAGTTCGCCAACCGATTCGTACAGCATGGATTCCTTTAGCATAGGGGCTCCGCTCAGGGCTTCTTGGGCGCTGCGGCTGGCGCAGCACCGGCCGCGGGAGCGCTCTGCGGCTTCTTTTCTCGTTCCACCAGCGGCTTCAGGTAGACGGCGGGAGCATCGCCATTCTCGAGCTGGAACGCACGCAGCTTCTCCAAGGAACGCTGAAGGCTATAACAGCTATTGCGAATACTCTTTTGTTCTCCGGCGTCGAAGCGAGTGCCGTACTGGCTCATCAACTGCTGAAAACGTGCTTCGGCTTCCACGCGGCTCTCGGCGGTCAGTTTTTCCGCGCCTTCCGGCAATTGTGCGTCGCCTGCTGTCACTGCAGCGGCCGGCTTGCTGAAAACGATTCCGCCCGGAACGATTGCCGCGGAGAGCAGTGCCGCCCGCTGGGCAAACTCTCGCCGGTTGATCTTTTGCACTTTGCTTTTGTTCATCCGCAATACCCCTGACTACTCCCCCACGCTGTACACAGAGCCCATTTTCGATGTAAACCGAGGCTACTCAATTCAGGCGGGGGGCGTCAACTGGACGAAGGACTAGGCGGAAGAAACGGGACAGGTGCGGTCGAGAAGGCGACGCCCACTTATTGATGGATAGATTAACGTAACCGCCAACACGGCGCGTGCGTCCTACGGAATGAACAGGGTAAGTTGCTCGTTCTGGAGTTTCCTCATGCGCACTACCCGATTGCCTGGATCACTTCTACTCTTTCTCGTTGTTGTAACTCTGGCAGATTCAATTCCAACGAATGCAACTGATAAGGTCGGAGCGCAAATCAACAACCAGATTGTGATTGATGTGGTCGTGAACGAGGAACACGGCCAGCCCGTACGCGGACTTCGCCAGGAAGATTTCCAAGTTTTTGAAGACCACAAGCTCCAACAGATACAGACCTTTGCGATTCACGAAGATCTGACGAACGCCGGTATACCAAACGTTCTTGACCTGCCGGAGAATACATTCTCGAATATTCAAGCATCTGCTTCAGGTTCTGTGAACGTCATTCTGCTTGACGAACTACGCTACCGCTTCCACGCCGTCAGCGTCCGGCC
>CAYOOS010000106.1:0-1023 GCA_964405585.1 uncultured Acidobacteriaceae bacterium
AAAATCCCAGCAAAGCAAATTCGTCGTCGTCGTTTCCTTCAGCAAGAAAGGCAACGTTCGCTAGCCCCACTCAATCCGCGTTGCCGAGCGTTGACGACTGCTCGGCAATTCTCAGCGATTAGCAGCCACGTTCCTCGTTCAATTCGTCGGCTGCATGCAACGATTTGACAGCCTCGTTAGAAGTAAATATCTGTAACTTAAACAAATAAAATCAGTTAATTGGACGAAATCGCTTGGTGTCAAGATGCCACCCGAAACCCGTAGAGCATGACAAGTATACTTGACAAAATTAAGAATTGGATGTAAAGTCCACTTGTCATTTCCGGAGGACTTCATGCCATTCTGCAACAAGAACCTGACCCCGCTCCAACGTCGCTCCATGCAACGGATGGGCAGTGTACTTCTTCTCACCGTGCTCACGAACCTTACCAACCCGCATTTTCCCAACGTGTTTTTCGATCTGTTCCCTGGGCTGTTGCGTTTCCTCTCCTCTCACCAGGACGCTCACAATGGGCTTTCGTCCGCTCTCCTGGTGGGATCGCTCTCCGCAATCTCCCTTCTTCCCGTGCTCCTTGGCGTGTGGGTGGCAGCCAACTATCTGAAGGCCGAACCGGATGAGTTCATTCGCGCGCTGGTTATCCGGGCTCTGCTGTGGGGTTTTGCGGTGACCATGGCGGGAGATGCCATCGTCGGTGTGCTCATGACCTATTATTCGCGGCCGTTTCCGATCAGCTTGCTGAACGCGGATCTTTTCTTTGCCTCGACGGGAATCGCCTTCCGCTTGGTCCAACGGAGCTACCGGTGAAGAACTGTCTGCGAACGCTCCGCGCCGAACGGGGCTGGAGCCAGGCGGATCTTGCCCAGAAGCTTGGCGTGTCTCGTCAGAGCGTTAACGCCATCGAGACGGGCCGGTTCGACCCCAGCCTTCCCCTGGCCTTCAATTTTTCATTTATTTTTGAGATTATCTTATTAGCAATCTTCTGTTATTATGTCAGTATTTTGTTTTTAGTTTTTCTTTTCATT